>CAZTXD010000060.1:0-9998 GCA_964617995.1 uncultured Acidimicrobiaceae bacterium | reverse complement strand
CTAACTGGAGTCCCGGCTCTGGATCTCCTCATATTGCTTCAGGCCCACCAGGAAAGCCACGAAGACGATCGCCGAGACGATCATGTAGGTGATGGGGATGATCCGGATCTCGAAGGCGTTCAACCCCTCGATCTCCGCCGGTCGGGGGCCGCGGGGTGAATAGAGGACGAAGAGGAGTGAGCTGATCGTCATCCATCCGGCGATCCCGGCTCCGGTGACGAGAACGGCCAGCTTCTTGCCCAGGTTCGTGAACGTGATCAGGAAGATGCTGCCGTAGAACACGATGATCGCCGCCACGAACAGGACGATCCCGGTCACGAACAGGTTGGCCGAGAGCAACTCGCGCATGAGCTCACGCATCAGGATCCACGTCCTCATTCTCGAGGCCGGTGAGGTCGCCACCTCTCAGGTAGCGGGCCAGCAGCACGATGTCGTCCTCGGACAGGATCTGACCGAAAGCGGGCATCCTCCCCGAGCCGAACCCGTTGAGCCCGTAGGGCGTCTCGGCCTCGGAGCCGTTGATTATGAACTGGACAAGGAGATCGTCTTGGGGGGCGTCGGCGGCCTCACCGAACTGCACGACGGGACGGCCGTCCCACAGGGCCGGTCCGAACCCTCCCGCCCCTGCCTCCAGCGTGTAGGCGACGCCGGCGGCGAACCCGGCGGTGTGACACCGGGCGCAGAAGCCGTTGAACAGCAGCACCGCCCTCTCGGCGGCGTCGACGTCTCCGTCGAAGGCGGCCTCGGCCACGCCCTCGAAATCGATCTCCCACCGCTTCGCCTCCAGCGACTCCTCCAGGAACGCCACCCCCGCCTCCGCCGGCGGGAGGATCCCGTCGATGTTGTTGGCGGTGACGTTGGTGCTCAGCGCCAGCGACTCGTAACCGGACACGACCCGGGAGGCGACGGTGGCATCCGGCTCCCCCGAGGTCGCCTCGTTGGCCGGGTCGAGTGCGGGCACCACCGCCTCCGCCGGCACGAAGGGCGTACCGTTGGCGGCGCTCACCTGCTCGGAGATACGGTTCTCGGCGGCCGTGGAGAGGCCATCACCGTCGGGATCCTGGCCACCTTCGAGCACCTCCCGGGCGTCGGTGGCGGCCTGGACCAGGTCCTCGGAGGCCCCCTCGGCTTCGGCTTCGGCTTCCAGGCTCTCCACCAGGTCGGTGGCGGCCGACAGGTCGAGCTGGCCGGACGGGGGATCGAACCCGTCGAGATCCTCGACGATCTCTACGAGGGCGGCTGCGGCGGCAGGGGACAGGCCCACGTCGGGGTCGACCACACCCTCGTCGAAAGCCTGGCGGGCGGCTTCGGCTTGCGGAGCCAGGCCGGGATGGGCACCCGACTCGACCGCTTCGGTGAGCTGGCTCACCAACCGGGACGCCGTGGTGAGATCGTCGGTTCCTTCTATGGTCTGGGCATTCTCGGGGTCGAGGGTCACGTCGTCGACGAAGGTCAGGTAATCGACGAGCTCCTCTCCCAGCTCCACCAGCGCCGTCTCGGCTGCGTCGGAAAGACCGTCACCGTCGGTGTCGATGCCCTCGGAAGCCCCGTCGAGCAGTGACCGGGCCCTCTCGGCGAAGGCATTCAGGTCGTCGCCCCGTTCGGGTGCCCGCCGGATGTTCGCCACGACCTGGCGCTGGCTCAGCAACGCCCCCTCGACCGTCGCCTCGGCGTTGGCGAGACGGTTGGCCTGGTTCGGACGGATCGTGCCGTCGAACTCGGCGACGGCGTCCATCTGGGGCACCTGGATCGTGCGGATGAAGTTGACCACGTCTTCGACCTGCTGTTCGGTCATGGGGCCTCCACCGTCGAGACCCCAGGCGGGCATCGGGGTGTTCCCGCGCCCGTAGGTGACCCAGAAGTTCACTTCGTCTTCGTCATAGCGGTAGAAGATGTCGTTGAGAGAGGGCGCCGACCAGTCCACGGTGACACCCGAGCGCTGCTCGACGAAGGGGGCGGCCCCTCCCACGCCGTCGGGACCGTGGCAGTCGTAGCAGGCGAACTCGGCCACGAGCGCCTCTCCTCGGGCAACCGACTCCTCGTCGAACTGCTCGACGAAGCCCTCCTGGCGATCCTGCTCGCCGAGGAAGTAGAGCGGAAGCGACACCGCCAGGAACGCGGACAGCAGCACCGCCGCCTTCTGGCCGGTCTCGAGGCGCCGGGTCTCCATCCGGTCGTCGGTCGTGCCGGGAGCGAGGTTGGAGGGGATCTCCTCGGGGCCGCGTCGACGTAGAGCCGCGACGAGGATGAAACCCAGCCAGGCGATGCCGCCGATGGCGGCCAGGGTGATGACGATGCTCGAGGACATCCCTCAGCTTCCCGTCTCTGTCGATGGGGTCATATGCACGATGGGCCCTGGGGATACTCGACGGAGGCGGTGGGTGCCCGAGCGGTCTCGATGATGTCGCTAGTGTGGATGATGAACTCGTTGGCGTCGGTCACCTCGACGACGAATCGGTCCAGGTTGCGGGGGGCAGGACCGTCGAAGTACTCGCCGATCCCGTTGTACTTGGAGCCGTGGCAGGGACATTCGAAACCCTGGGAGGTGTCGCACCAGGGGACACGGCACCCCAGGTGGACGCAACGCTGATACAGGGCCATCAGCCCGGCGGCGGCGACGCTCCGACCCTCGTACTGGGCCGAAAGGCTCGGCGGGGCGGGAACGACGTAGGCCCGTCCTTCGGGTATGAACAGAGGCACCACATCGCCGTCGCTCGTCCGGATCTTCCCTTCGATGTCGGAGACGGGCCCGGCGTTGATAGTGGCCCCGAAACCGCCGGTGACGCGGGGCCAGAAGAACGCCAGGAAGCCGAGTCCCAGTCCGGCGCTCCACACGCCGAAGGTGGCGCCGATGGCCCGGTTGAAGAACTGGCGGCGGGTGACACCCCCCTCCTCGGGTGACACCTCCACCACACGCTGCGTCTCGACCACGGACACCGCCACCGGCTCCGGCTCGGGGACCGGCTCCGGCTCCGGCTCGGGAGCCGACTCCGGCTCGGGCTCCGGCTCGGCCACCGGGATGGGCTCTACCCGCACCCCGGTCATCGACCGGTCGGCCGCCCGGGCCTCCGGATCGACCCCCTCCTGCCAGTCGTCGTCGCCACGCGTGCGCCGGTAGGCGACGGCGAACGCCCCGAGCGCACCGAAGATTGCCACCGCCGCCACCCCGATCAGGATCAGATTGGTTGCAGTCACCTAATGGTCTCCCTCGAAATGGACCCAGTCCTTGAGGTCGTCGAAGTGGACGCCCGCCTCCCAGGGGAAGGCGAAGTTGAAGCCTTCCGCCCGGAAGAGGACACCGAAGATCGTCAGGGTGGCGGAGCCGGCGAGGAAGAAGGTGTACAGCATGATGGCGAACTTGCGGTCCGACGGCTTGGTCGACGGGTTGCGGTCGACGTAGGGCACCATCATGAAGCCGATCAGGCCGATGATCGTCGGCACCGTCACCCCGGCGATCTGGGGATCGAAATAGGACAGCAGCTCCTGGAGGCCCAGGAAGTACCACGGCGCCTTGGACGGGTTGGGCGTGGCGTTGAAGTTGGCCGGTTCCAGGAGCGGGGCCTGGAGGATGACCGAGAGAACGACGAGCAGGGCGGTGATCGCGAGCAGCGCCACGAATTCCGACAGCATCAGGTGAGGCCACGTGTTGACCTTGTCGGTCGGGTCGGCCTTGACCTGCTGGATGGCCCGCGCCTTGACGACTGTGAGCAGCCGCTGGGTGCGCACCCCTTCGGGCATCCCGGTGGGCGGCGCCACCGGACGGGGCGAGACGGTGGCGGCCATCCGGCCGTTGCCGGTACCGTCGCCGGGCGGGGGTGGAGCCTGCTCACCGCCCTCCTCCTCGGTCAGAGTGGCTACCGCCGCCGGTTCGGAGTCGGCGTCGGAGCCGGCCTCCGGGGCGGGTGTGGCGTCGTGCACCTCGCCCGCTTCGACGCTGTCGGGCTCATCTTCGGTGGGAGCGTCTGGCTCCTCGGGGCTCTCGGCATCCTCGGACACATCGGCGGAGGCGCCGGGCTGTGGCTTGGGAGCGGTGGGGGCGTCGGATGGCTGGTCGGGGACGGACGGCGGAGCCTCACCCTTCATCTCGGCCAGGACCTGCTCCACGGGCAAACCGAGGGCCTTGGCTTTCGCCTCCGCCGACCTGCGCAGAAGGCTCTCTGGGATCTCGACCATGCCAGCCTCCTAGAGGGGCCCGGAAATGCCGCCGTCCTTGCGGACGCGCCAGAAATGGACAGCCATGAAGATCACGATGATGAACGGGAAGAAGAGGACATGCAGGACGTACCAACGGAGAAGGGTGTTGGCCGTCACCTCCGCCGAGCCGAGGAGGGCGAACTTGACCTCGGCCCCTACCACCGGGACGAACCCGGCCATGTTGGTGCCCACCGTCACCGCCCACAGGGCGAGCTGGTCCCAGGGGAGGAGGTAGCCGGTGAACGAAAGGAGCAGTGTCAGCAGCAGCAGGACGACGCCCACCACCCAGTTGAACTCCCGGGGCGGCTTGTAGGCACCGTGGTAGAAGACGCGGCTCATGTGGAGGAACACGGTGAGGACCATGAGATGGGCTCCCCAGCGGTGCATGTTCCGCACCAGCGACCCGAAAGCCACGTTGGTCGACAGGGCGGCGGTGTCCGCGTAGGCCTGCTCCACGGTGGGGGTGTAGTAGAACATGAGGAAGATGCCGGTGATCGTCAGGAGGATGAACAGAAAGAAGCTCAGCCCTCCCAGGCACAGCGTGTAGGAGAGCTTCACCCCGTGGCGTTTCACCTTCACCGGGTGGAGGTGATACAGCACGTTGTTCATGATCACATAGGAGCGGTTGCGGGGGCTGTCCGAGTAGCCCTTCTTGAAGGGTGACCCGGGGCGAAGCATCGACTCCATGAACTGGGAGTCACGCAGCCGGTTGTTCAGCTCGGTGATCCGCTCCTTCGCGTTGAGCCTCGCCACGCTTCCTCCTACCAACGCAATCCGTAGGTGTAACCGTTCTTGAAGTCCCGCTGGCCGGTGTCCACATCCCAGGGCCGGCGGTCGATCGCGTCCATGGCCTCGGTGAGGCCGAGCTGAGCGGCCTGGTCGGCGAGGGAGCCTTCGAACTTCCCCAACGAGATCACGTTCGTGGGGCAGCGATCGATGCACAGGGCACAGCGGGTGCATTCGTCCTCGTCGACCACGAAGAACCCGTAGTTGTGGGGGTCGTCGGAGGGATGATCGACGTTGACCGCCTCGGCGATGGCATCGAGGGACAGATAGTGGATGCACTTCCAGGGGCAGATGTCGACACAGCCCTCACACAGGATGCATTCCGACTGGTCGATGTGGAGGAACTGCTTGGGACGGAGCTTGTCCTTGAAGTAGTCCCCGTCGACCTGGGCGAGCTGGTAGTCGTCCCGAATGGGCGGGGTCTCGTCGATGACGCCTTTGGGCATCAGCCGTCACTCCTCACGAGGGGCCGCCCGTAGGGCGACATCTTCTCGGGTTTCTCGGCGGGGGTGGGCGGCTCGGAGCCGATGTCCTGGAGCTTGTAGGCGAAGATGGCGGCGCCGACGAGGACGGTCAGGTTGTATCCCATCGACACCGAGTCCTTGAGCACGGCCCAGCTGATGTCGACCTGGTTGCCCAGCACCAGCCACGGCGGGATCGTGAAAGCGATCCGCTGGGACGACCAGTCGAGGTCGGTCTGGGTGAGGTTGAGCCACTCGGAGGGGACGATTCCGAAGAGGAGGACCATCTCCATCCAGGCGAGGAAGGCAGCAAAGGCGGCCCGAGCCCAGGTCATGGACCGGCCGAGCAGAAACGCCAGGGCGGCCCCGACGATCATCATCTGGGAGCCACCGAACGCGATCAAGTAGCCGATCGTCTTGGGAACCCATCCCCGGGGCATCCAGTCGAACTCGCCGAGTACCAGTGGTCTCTCGACGCCGCCCTCGACGATGGTCTCGGGGAAGTTGGCGTAGTGAACGACGAACACACCGAGGGCGAGGCCGATGACCCCCAATGTCATCAGCGACCACCCGTACCGAGTCCTCTGATGTTCGGTGAGCGCACCGAGTCGATACATATCCCACGAGCTCCTGGGGTGCCGCCGTCGTCTCGCCAGTTCTACCACACGCTCACAACGACGGCAGAATTGGTCTGTCGTACGCGACACTACCGGAGAGTGAGCGAAATCTCGGGCGCTGACGCCCAGGCAGTATGCTCCCGCCGACACGCTCCAGGAGACCCGAGGACCCAGGTGGCCGACGCCCCCACGTCCAACATCAGAACCCTCGTCCGCAACGACCGTACGCAGCCCGACAGCGCCGCCGTTGCCCACATAGTGATGGGAGCGGCCTTCGGTGCCATCGGTGGGATCGCGGCCGCGGCGGCGCTCCTCTCGCTGGCGTTCCCGTCGTTCATCCCGCTCGGCTACGGCATACTCCGTCCCATCGCGATGCTGGCCCTGGTGGTCGGCTTCGCCACCGTCAGCCTGTCGGGCGGCGCCTACTACGTGCTGCCGCGGTTGACGGGTGCCCGTCTCTGGAACGAGCGCCTGGCCTGGGCCGGCCTCGTGCTCACGGTCGGTGTGGCTGCCGCCGGGATCGTCGCGATCGGTGCCGGTCTCGGCGACGGAGGCGAGCCGTTCGCTCTTCCCTGGTGGCTGGACGTACCGCTCCTGGCGGGCCTCGCCGTCCCTCCCCTCGTCGCCTTCCAGACGCTGCGTCGCAGGACCGAGCACCTCACCTATGTCACGATCCCCTACGTGGTGACCGGGCTGGTCGGCCTTCCCCTGGTGTATGCGGTGGGAAACCTCCCCGGCACCGCAGCCGTGACCGCCACCCTGGGGGACCTCTTCGCCACGTCCGCCTACCTGATCCTGCTCACCCTGATCGCCTTGGGGCTGATCCACTACGCCGCCGTCAAGCACACCGGACGTGCCCTGGCCGGTCGTCAGCTGGCCCAGGTCGCCTACTGGTCGCTCCTGTTCGGAGCGGGATGGTTCGGGGTCGCCCAGCTCACCAGCGGACCCACCCCCGACTGGCTGGGCGTGATAGCTGCGGTCCTCGGTCTGGGCTTCCCCGTCGGACTGGCTGCGGCAACGGCGACTCTCACCACCACGCTGGAGGGGTCGTGGCAGGACGACGAGGGGGTGGAACCGGTCGTGATGACGGCCCTGGCCGGGGCCCTGTTCGGGCTCGTCGTGGCGGTACTGGCTGCGATGGCCGGATTCCGGGCCACGGCCACCCTGGTTGCGTTCACTCCCTTCTGGGAGGGGATCGTCTTCGGGTTGGTCCTGGGGACGATCCCGCTCCTGGTCGGAGCCTGGGTGTTCCACGCTCTACCCCGCATGACCGGGCGCATGCTCTTCTCCCGTCGGTTGGCCCGGCGAACGGTGCGGCTGATCGTCGTGGGAGCCGGGGCCACCGTGCTGCTCCTGGTGGCGGCAGGGGTCGTGACCGGGTACACATGGGCCGGGGGTGCCTTCACCGGAGCCTTCTCCGCCGTCGGGGAAGGTTGGGGGGAGGCAGCCGGACCGGGAGACCTCTTCCTCGGTCTCGCCGGTCTCGCCGGCCTGGTGGCGGCTCTCGGCATCCTCAGCCTGGTGTCGCTGATCACCCGTACCATCACCCGAGGAAGGGTGACCGCGCAAGAGGTCCTCGTCACCGTCGGCGCGGAGCAATGAGCGACGAGCTCGCCGCGGCCGCCCAGGCGATGGGCATCCCCGAAGCCCTCGTGGAACGGTCGGCCCGGGCCCGGGCCGAGGCCACCGGCCAGACCTATGAAGAAGTCCTAGCCGCATGGGCGGGAGGGGAGGCGGTGGCAGCCGCTCCCGCCCCCGCCCCCGAGCAGGAAGAAGCCGTGGACGAAGCGGCCGTAACGGAGGCCCCACCCCCGGAGGAAGAGGAGGCCCCGGCCGCACCGGCAGTGGCGCCCGCTGCGGCTGGCCCCGCTCCGGACCTGCGCCACGCCACGGCACCGGCCCGGCCGCCTATCCTCGAGGCTCCTCCCGACCGGCCACTCGTCTCCATCGCCGGCGGCCTGGGAGTCCTGCTGCTCGTGATCCTCTTGGGTTTCGTCTTCCCGTCGCTGCCCGTCGACAGCGCCGAGGTGCGGACATCCCGTGTCGCCTTCTCCGCCGCGGCCGAACAGGGACGCCACGTCTACCTGAGCGCCGGCTGTGCCGCCTGCCACACCCAGGCGATTCGCAGCGTCGTGGCCGACGCGGACCTCGGCCCGGTGTCGCTTCCCGACACCAACCAGGTGGTGGGGTTCCGTCGTATCGGTCCTGATCTCTCCGACGTTGGCTCCCGACTCGACTCTGCCCGGCTGGAGGCGATCGTCTCGGGGCCCACCCATCCCCCCACCGCCCTGTCCAATGAAGACGTGAGTGCCCTAGCCTCGTACCTGAGCGAGTCGGCCACCCGAGCCGAGGGAGTTGAAGCCTCATGAGTGATGTGTCGGCGGCGTCACAGGCGATGGGCGTCCCCGAGCCGCTGGTGGAGCGGTCGGCGCGAGCCTGGGCCGACGCGTCGGGACAGTCATACGAAGACGTCCTGACCGCGTGGGCGGGAGGCGAAGCGGTCTCCGCCGCTCCCCCCGCCGCCGAGGAGCCGCCCTCCGAGCCCACCGAGCCCGAGCCTTCCGCGGCGCCATCGGCACCCCAGGAACCAACCATCGAACCCGCAGCCGAACCCGCAGCCGAACCGCCGGCGGCCGCAGCCGCCGCAGCCGCCCCGCCACCGGCTCCCGAGACCGTCACCCCCGACGAGGCGCTCGAGTACCCGGTAGTGGTGACGGTGCCCACCGCCGGCATCACCGAGAGGACCGGCTTCGCCATTCCCGCCTGGCTGGGGACTCTGCTACTCATCGTCCCCGCCTTCGGTCTCCTCTATCTCGCCGTGGGCGCAGGGGCCGAGTGTGGAGTGGGGACCGTACTGCAGGCCGACCGGGTGACGGGGATGGTGGAGAACTGCGACGGCACTCCTTTCGAGGGACGGGGCACCGCCGACGGGGCCGGGACGGACTTCGTCGCCGCCGGCCAGCAGATCTACGCCACCTGCGCCGGCTGCCACGGAGATCAGGGGCAGGGACTGGGCAACTTTCCTCCCCTGACCGGCGTGCTCGACACCTTCAGCGCCTGCACCGACCACATCGAGTGGGTGACCCTGGGCTCGAACGGCTTCATGGACGTCGGGACCTACGGCGACCAGAACAAGCCGGTCCAGGGCCAGATGCCGGCGTTCGGCGGCTCCCTCACCGAGGAGCAGCTCGCGTCCGTGGTCGCCTACGAGCGGATCCGAATCGGAGGCGCCAACACCGACGAGGTGCTCGCCGACTGCGGACTGGTGGAGGGGGATGACGACGAGGGCGGGGACGGGGACGGGAACGGGAACGGGAACGGGGACGAAGAGGACAGTGAGGAGACGACGGAGACGACTTCCCCGCCCGAGGCGTCACGCTGACGGGACCGTCAGTGCCGACGCCTGGCCCTCGACACAGCCCGGCGGAGCCTGCGCCGATCGATGACCCCCTCGGCGAGGACCTCGCCGTCCGGTCCCAAAACCACCGGCACCCTCACCGCGAACCGTCGCGCCAGCTCCTCGTCCGAATCGAGGTCGACGATCTCCAGGTGAACCCGAAGACGATCCGCCACCCGACGGACCAGGGGCTCCGATTCGACGCAGAGGACACATCCACGATGGGTGACGAAAGTCAGGAAAAAATCTCTCAAGGTGACTTTGGGCCAGCCCGATGTAAACTAACAGCGAGAGAGGAGACAGCTCCACCAGTCATGCCAAGGGCACGTTCATAAGACCCTAGGTGTGATCGGATAGCCTCCCAGCCCGCCCCACGGTGGAGCGCCCCTCTCGTCAGGTGAGGCCCCCGTCGCCCAAACGGGGGTCTCACCGCGTCTGGCCTTTCTTTGGACGGTGGGGAACGGCTACACCCTTCTTCGGACGGTGGGGAACGGTATGGGGCTGTCGCGAAATGGTGGGGGGTCCTCGCGATCGGTGGCGGTT
>CAZTXD010000059.1:0-19958 GCA_964617995.1 uncultured Acidimicrobiaceae bacterium | reverse complement strand
GTCGCCGAAACCGCCACCGATCGCGAGGACCCCCCACCATTTCGCGACAGCCCCTTACCGTTCGCCACCGACCAAAGAAGCCTCAGACCGTTCGCCAGCATCCAAAGAAGCCCGCCCAAGCGCTGCCTTCACTGATCTGTCGTGAACTGGCCGGTGTCAGGTCCACCGAGCCGACCCTTCCCAATCCACGGATCGGACAGGAGGACCATATAGTCGGCGGCAGGCTCGCATCTGACGTTCGGTTTCGGTCGACACGGATCGTCCGATGCGCCGTTGTCGAGTTGAGATCACTGTGAGGAATATGGCCGTCAGGATGTTCGACCACACGGTGGTCCGCCTCCCATCATGGGGGCCGATGTGAGGCGCATGATCTTGGCCGCCGCGGGCCTTGTTCTGCTGGCGGGTTGCTCCGGCGTCTCGCCCCGGCCGGTCGGGTCGGCCGACCTCCCCGATATCGACGGCCCCGGTATCCGCGCCCTGCTCGCCGACGTCGACCGTCCCAGCGTCATCAACGTGTGGGCGAGCTGGTGCTTGCCCTGTCGGTCGGAAGCGCCGCTGCTGGCGGCTGCGGCCGACGAGTTCGCCGGGGAGGTGGTGTTCATCGGAATCGACGTCCAGGACGATAGGGCCAGCGCTCGTGAGTTCATCTCCGAGTTCGGGCTCGCCTTCGACCACTACTTCGATCCGGTGCGAGCCGTCCCTGCGGAGCTCGGAGGCTTTGGCACTCCCATCACCTACTTCGCCGAAGCCGGCGGGAACATCATCCACACCCACTCCGGGATTCTCGACGAGCAGACGCTCGCCCTCATGCTGGACGAGCTGACAGGCTGACATGGAGTTCACCCTCCTCGCGGCCGCTGTCACGGGTGTGGCGGCGATGTGGGTCACCTTGCGGGCGACCGGGAATACCGGGGAGATGGATCGCCTGATCGGCGCCGCCGCCGTGGGTCTCCTGGTCGGACGGCTGGTCGCCATGGTCACGGCCGGCGTGAATCCGTTGGTGAATCCCCTCGACATCGTGGTCGTGAGAGGCGGCGTCGATACCGTGGGTGCGACTGTGGCTGCGGTGGCGGCCCTGTGGTTCTCGGTGCGGGGCGACCCTCAACACCTCGATGCTCTCGCCCCGGCGACCGTGGCGGGAATGGCGGGGTGGCATGGCGGCTGCCTGTGGCGGAGCACGTGTCTGGGAGCGGCAGCCGACGTGCCGTGGGGGTGGGCCTTGCCCGGCTCGGAGATCATTCGCCACCCCGTCGAGCTCTATGCCGCCGTCATGATGGCGGCCGGGGCTGTGGCGCTCACGCGCCTACGGATTGGACAGGGTACGAGAGCAGCCCTGGCCTTGGGGATCGTGGCGGTGGCTCGTCTCGTCACCGAGCCACTGCGTCCCAGCCTCATGGGTGGGAGAGCCGCGTGGTACGCAGCAGCCGTCGTGGTTGTCGGGATCGCGGCCTGGCGGACATCGAGGAAGACGAAGATTGTTACGCGGTGACACCGAGCTCTGACAGGTCACGCGATGGCGGTGGCCAGCTCCCGTAAGGTCCCGAGCGTACGCTCGCCACCGGCATCGTCGCCCGTCGCCGGGACCAACGCCACCTCATCCAGACCGGCATCGACGTAGGCGCGCAGGCGTTCCCTCACCGCTCCGGTGTCACCCACCAGGCCCACGACGGATGCTGCTTCGGCGGGGAGGGCCTCAAGCAGCTCATTCTCGGCGGCACCCCTTCGAGCCATGTCCACCGCATCGCCGAAGCCGGCCTCGACGAACATCTCCCGGTAGCCGGCCACACCCAGATAGCCGACGATGCTGCGCGTCACCTCCCGCAGCGATGCCTCGTCGGGGTCCACCACCGCCGGCAACCAGGCGGCCAGGCGGGGCACGGTTCTTCCTGCAGAGGCTGCCGCCAGCTTGGCGTGCAGCTCGCGCACGTGGGTGGGGGAGACGAGGTCCAGCAGCATCCGGTCGGCGAACCGGGCAGCCACCCCGATCGCCCGGTCGCCGAATGCGGCGATGGTCAATCGGCCGGTGGGGGGAGACAGGCGACGCAGGAATTCCCGGTCGATGTCGCCCCGGTGCCTCTCATGGGCCGGTGTGTCGATCAGGCCCCGCAGAGCTTCGGCGCTGGCCGCCAGGTCCGACACGGCCCTCGCGCGTGATCTTCCGTGCAGCTTCTCGACCACCCTTTTGCTGGCGGTCCCCAGCGCCACCCCTACCGGACGCCCGATGAGGGCGGAGACCGAGGCCGCACCCCGGGCGATCGTTGCCGGATCGCGAACCGAGACCGGGACGGGACCCGCAGTGAGCTCGGCCTTCCTGGTGGCGAGCCCGACGCCGGTGGCCAGGGCGAACGAGTCCCACGTTGGGCCCTCACCGACCCAGAGCTCCCCGTAACCGAGGTCGTCGGCGAGACGAGCGAGTCTCAACGCCCCCTCGGCCCCGCCGCCATCCTCCCGGGCGACCACCACCACGCTCATGTCCACCCGCACACCCTAGGAGGCGGTTGTCAGTTTTCGGTCAACGGTTGTCGGGCTGAGAACCGACAACCCGAAAACCCGAAAACCGACGCGCCTCCAAAACGATTCGGGTAGGGTCGTTCTCGTCGTGAAGATTCGGCTGATCGACGTGGCGAAAGAAGCCCACGTGTCCGTCACCACCGCCTCCCGGGCGCTCGGCGGCTTCGACGACGTGGCCGAGATGACCCGACGCCGGGTGGAGGAGACGGCCAGTCGCCTGGGCTATGAGCCCAACATCTCGGCGCAGCGGCTGCGGCGCCGCCGTACCGACATGATCGGCCTCATCCTGCCCGCCGATGAGTCCGGATTCGGCGATCCCATCTTCAACGAGTTCCTGGCCGGCGTGGGGGAGGCGGCGGCGGCGCTCGATCGTCATCTGCTGCTGGCGGCCCACCCGGCGGGGTCGACCGACGAGCGTGACACTTACCTGAAAGTGGTCAGAGGCGGCTGGGTGGACGGAGTCATCCTCATCCGGCTCCGTTGGGCGGATGAGAGGGTTCGTCTCCTCAACGAGAGCGGATTCCCCTTCGTCGCCTTCGGACGCACCGGCGACGACGAGGATTTCCCCTTCATAGACGAGGACTCCGTGGCCGGCCTCGGCCTGCTCGTCGATCACCTGGTGCAACTCGGCCATCGCCGTATCTCGTTCGTGGCAGGGCCCGAGGACCTCACCTTCTCCCGTCATCGCCTGAGAGGTTTCACCGAGGCCATGACTCGCCACGGCTTACCGATCCACGATCGGTTCCTGGAGGCCGGAGATCTGAGACGCGAATCGGGCGCAGAGGCGATGTCACGACTGATGGACCTGGCTTCACCTCCCAGCGCTGTGGTCTTCTCCAACGACATGATGGCGCTGGGAGGGATGGAGGAGGCGACGGCCAGGGGACTCACCGTGGGCCGCGACGTCTCCATCACCGGCTTCGATGGAATCGCCGCTGGAGCTCACACCACCCCCGGGCTGACCACGCTTCGCCAGCCGGTGAGGGAAATCGGACGGCGCGTGTGCCGGACGCTGGTCGAAAGGATCGACGACGACGGCCGCGCCCACCGTCATGTGCTGTTGGTGCCGGAGATCATGTTGCGAGGCTCGACCGGCTCGACGCGACCGCGACACGGTCGTCGAGCACACCCGACAAACAGAAGGAGAGACCTATGACGACGCTGCGAAAGCTTGCCCTGCTGGTCGTGATGGCGATGATCGCCATGGCCTGTCAGGGTGAGGAGACCGCCGACACGACCGCGGCCGACACGACTGCGGCCGACACGACCGCGCCGGACGGTGTCATCGACACCGGTCCGGTGGTGGTTTTCTCCACCCAGGCCAATCCGCCCGAGGAGCAAGACGCCATCATCACCCAGGTGTTCGAGCCTTCGGGCATCGACGTCGAGTTCGTGCCCTCCGAGGAAGGCCCGTTCGTCGACCGGATCCTGGCGGAGGCGGGGGCAGACAACGTGTCCAACGATCTACTCATCGCCCTTCACGGGACCTACCCCACATTGCAGGGGGAGGGGGTCCTGATGGACCTGACCGACGTGGCAGCCGGGTTACCCGACGTGGGCATCGCCGAGGACTTCATGGAGCTGGGGAGGCTGGGAAGCGACCAGCAGTGGTATATCCCGGTGTTCCAGGCGACCTACATGATGGCCGCCCACCAGGACGCCCTCCAGTATCTCCCGGAAGGAGCCGACGTCGAGTCGCTCAGCTACGACGATCTCCTCGAATGGGCCGCGGCTGCGGCTGAGGGAGAAGGGCGAGCGGTGCTCGGTTTCCCGGCCGGCGACCAGGGTCTGATGCACCGCTTCATCCAGGGATACCTGTATCCGTCCTTCACGGGAGGGATGGTGACCGGGTACGACTCCCCTGAGGCCGTGGAAATGTGGAGCTATTTCACCGAGCTATGGGAGCACGTATCTCCTCAGGCGAACACCTACGCCTTCCTCCAGGAGCAACTGCTCTCCGGGGATGTGATGATCGCCTTCGACCATCAGGCCCGGCTCGTCGACGCCCTCGACCAGCGACCCGACGACTTCATCGTCTTCCCGGCTCCGACCGGGCCCGCCGGGCTCGGTTACATGCCGGTGCTGGTGGGTGTCGCCATCCCCGAAGGCGCTCAGAACGTCGACGGCGCGGTTCAGCTCATCGAGTACATGCTCAGTGACGAGGGACAGGTGGCCATCACCGAGGCCATCGGCTTCTTCCCCGTCACCGGTGCCGAGGTTCCCGAGGACGTGGGAGCCGCCATCCAGGCCGAGGCGACGGCGGCCGCCAATCAGACCACCGCTCCCGACGCCCTGCCTGCACTTCTCCCGGTCGGTCTCGGCGAGCAAGGAGGGGAGTTCAACGAGGTGTACCGCAACACCTTCCTGCGGATCATCTTCGACGGTGAGGACATCGGCACGGTGATCTCATCCGAAGGAGACAACGTCCAGGACATCCTCGACTCCCAGGAGGCGCCGTGCTGGCCGCCGGATCCTCCTTCCGAGGGAGCCTGTCAACTGAACCGCTGACGAGAGGAGTCGACGCCAGGAGGGGGACGGGAGCGTTCGCTTCCGCCCCCCTCCCGGGAGACACCTGACCATGAATCGGGGCAACCGCATCGCCTTCATGCTGCTGGCGCCGTCGGCGCTGTTCCTGGTCGTCTTCTTCGCCTGGCCGATGGTCCAGGCGATCCTGCTGTCGATCCGTAACGCCGACGGGTTCACCCTCGATTTCCTGAGCAGGATGGTCGACGACCGCAACTTCTGGCCGGCAGTACGCAACACCGCGGGGATCATCGCTTTCGTCATCCCCCTCCAGTTCATCCTCGCCCTGACCATGGCCCTGCTGGTATCGGCCAAGCTGAGAGGGAGCCAGACCTTCCTCTACATATTCGCCGTGCCGATCGCAGTGTCAGATCTGGCGGCCGGCATCGTCTGGTTCTCGATATTCAACGAGTCGGGCTTCCTCAACACGTTCCTATCCAACGTCGGGGCGATCGCCGCCGGCGAGCGGATCTTCTGGCTGTCGTCGGCCAACGAGTGGCGGCTGCTCGGCACGGTGATCATCGCCGAGGTGTGGAGGGCCACCTCGATCGTCTTCGTGATACTCCTCGCCGGCCTGCAATCGATCCCCGACGACTACGACGAGGCGGCGCAGGTGTTCGGAGCGGGGTTCTGGGACCGCCTGTGGCGGGTGAAGCTGCCTCTCCTCAAGCCGTCCATCCAGGTGGCACTCATCCTCCGCACCATCCTCGCCTTCCAGATCTTCGCCGTCGTGATCGCTCTCACCGGTGGAGCGACCCGGGTGCTCGCCCTGGAGGCGTTCACCTGGTACCGGCGGCTCCAGAACGAGCACGTCGCCGGTGCCTACGCCGCGCTCATCCTGGTCGTGTCGATGGTGGTGGCCTGGTCGTATCTGCGAGCGATCCGTATCCAGGAGGCCGAGGGATGAGATGGGCCACGGGACGGGGTCTCGCCTATCTGCTGGCCATCGGCGTGGCGATGTTCATCCTCATTCCCATCTACCTCATAACGCTCATGGCGTTCGGCACGGACGAGTTCATCAGCCAGTTCCCGAAGTCCTTTTTCCACTCCGTCGAGACCTTCACCACCGAGACCGTCCTCTTCTTCTGGAACTTCCGCGGAGTCCAGGACTCGATCGTCACGTCCCTGGCGGTAGCCGGCATAACCATCGTGCTCTCGCTGGGCCTGGGGGCACCGGCGGGATACGCCCTGGCCCGCTACCACTTCGCCGGGGACAATGCCTACCGGTTGGGCGTCCTTGCCACCAGGGCCTTCCCCGTCGTGATCCTGGCGGTACCACTCGTCACCACCTACATCGGATGGGGGATCGACGACACCGCCCTCGGCATCGCTCTCCTCCACACGGCCATGGCCCTTCCCACGACGATCCTGGTCACTGCCTCGGTCTTCGTCGGCGTCTCCACCGACCTGGAGGCGGCAGCCCTCACCCTGGGATGCACCCGGCGGGAGGCGTTCAGGCGAATCAGCCTCCCGTTGGCCCTGCCCGGTCTGGCCGCCTCCACCATCTTCACGTTCGTGCTGTCCTGGAACGAGGTGTTCGGGGCGGCGGTGCTGTCGTCACGCAACCCCACGCTCCCCGCCAAGCTCGTCACCCAGCTCGGGGAGTCGTCGCTGCGGTTCCGATTCGCCGGGGGCTTCTTCATCCTCGTCCCCGCCCTGATCTTCATGCTCTTCGTCCGCCGGTACCTGATGAGTCTCTGGGGCGTGAAACTGAAATGAGGAGTGATTGATGGCCGAGCTGGTAATCGACAACGTCACCAAGGAGTTCGGTGACTTCACGGCGGTCGACAGCGTCGAGATGACGATCCCCGACCAGGAGTTCATGGTGCTGCTGGGCCCGTCCGGTTGCGGCAAGTCCACTCTGCTCCGCTCGATCGCCGGCCTGGACGAGGTCACCGGCGGGCGCATCCTGATCGGAGGCCGGGACGTCACCCGGGCCACTCCCAAGGATCGGCGGATCTCGATGGTGTTCCAGTCCTATGCCGTCTTCCCCCACATGACCGTGTTCGACAACATCGCCTTCGGTTTGCAACGGCAGAAGAAGCCCAAGGACGAGGTCGAGTCGCGGGTGAGGCAGTCCGCCGAGCTGCTCCACATCGCCGAGCTCCTCCAGCGCTACCCCAACAGCCTCTCCGGTGGTCAACGCCAGCGGGTGGCGGTGGCCCGGTCCATCGCCTACGACGCTGATCTGCTGCTGATGGACGAGCCGCTGTCCAACCTCGACGCCCTATTACGCATGGAGATGCGGGCCGAGCTGAAAACGCTCGTCAGGGAGCTCCGGGCCACGGTCATATACGTAACCCATGACCAGACCGAGGCACTCTCGATGGGAGACCGGATCGCCGTCATGAAGGCAGGAGCGATCCAGCAGATCGATGCTCCTATCACCGTCTACGATCGGCCCGCCAACACGTTCGTGGCCGGCTTCATAGGCAACCCGCCGATGAACCTGATCGATGTGACGGTGGAGGGGAGCCGGGCGCACATGGACGATCGGGTGCTGAACCTCATCGATTCGCCCGGCGACGGCCACCACCTGCTGGGCATTCGGGCCGAGAACCTCGAGGTCGCTTCCGAGGGGGAGGGCTTCTCTGTCGAGGTGGTGGTGGCCGAGCCGCTCGGTTCCCACAACCTCCTCACGTGTGCTCTGGGGAAGGCGCTGATCAAAGTGGCCACACGACCCGAGGAGAAGCCGGGGCCGGGGACCGTCGTGTGGCTCCGACCCCTTCCGGACAAGATCCGATGGTTCGATCCGGAGTCGGGCTGGGCGAGATGACGATCACTCCTCCGATCGGGATGGCCCTGGTCGGCTGCGGCAACATCGGAACGAAGGCGCATGTGCCTGCCTATGCCGGGGCCAGGGGTGTCGAGCTGCGAGCCGTCTGCGACCTCGACCGCGATCGCTCGGAGTCGGTCGCCGCGACCACGGGGGTTCCTTCCCGTTCCCTGGATGACATCCTGGGTGACCCCGCCATCGATGCCGTCGATGTGGCAGTTCCCACCGATCAACACGAGGCGGTGGCGGGCGGGGCTCTGGCTGCCGGCAAGCATGTGCTCGTGGAGAAGCCGATAACCAGTGAGGCGGAGTCCGCCCGTCGTCTCATCGATGTCGCCCACCTCCACGAGAGAGTCCTGATGGTGGGTCACGTTCGCCGTTTCGATGCCCGCTATCGGGAGATCGCCTCCCTCCTGGAGGCCGGAGCCATCGGAACCCCCCGGTACCTGCGTCGGGCGGAGCGTCAATGGCTTCCTTTCACCGGAGACGCATGGGCTTGGTCGGCGCCCGGTGGAGGCGTGCTCCTGGACGTGGGCATCCACGTCGCCGATCTGGTGCGGTGGCTGCTCGGTGAGCCGACCTCGGTGTACGCCACCTCGCGCAGTATTCGTCCCGAGGCCCGGGAGTCCGGGCGCGGCGACCACGTGTTCCTCACCTTCGGGTTGTCCGGGGACGTCACCGCGGTTGGTGAGGTCAGCTGGGCCCATCCCGGATCGTTCGGCACCTTCTATGGAGCTCTGGAGATCGTCGGAACCGAAGGTCTGCTCCATCTCCGTGACACCGACAGCCCGCTCCTCATCGTCGGGCCGGACGGGGTGGAGCACCCTCGCTATGGACCTCTCCTCTCGGCGCTGCCGACCGCCTTCGCAGCCCAGCTCGACCACTTCGCCGCGGTGGTGTCCGATGGGGTCGAGGCCCGACAGACCCCCGAGGACGCCACCCGGTCGCTGGAATTGTGCCTCGCTGCCGGCCGGTCGATCGACAGTCGATCCCCCGTCGAGGCGGCATCGTGAAGAGGATCGCCATCGTCGGATTCGATCATCTCCACGCCCTCGCCTACCTCGACGTGTTCATGGCTCATCCTCAGGTCGATCTGGTGGGGATCTGTGACGGGGGCATGAACCGGGACCTGGCCGGAGGGCGGGCGGCTGATGCCGGAGTGGCCTACGCCGATGATCTCGATGCCTACCTCGACTGGGACGTCGACGGCATCTACGTGGGCACCACCCCCAATCGCCACCTGAGCGTCGTCGCAGCCGCTGCCGGCGGAGGCGTGCACGTCATGTGTGACAAGCCCATCGCCACCAACGTCGCAGACGCCGATGCCATCCTCGACGCTGTCGGACGCGCCGGTGTGGGCCTCACCGTGCCCTTCCGGCCGCTGTTCCAGGAGCCGGTACGCCTCGCCCTCAGCCGGCTCCGGTCGGGAACGGTTGGGGAGGTGCAGGCGGTCTATGCGGTCAAGTACGGAAGGCCCCCGTCTGAGGCCCCGGGTGGAATGAGCACGGACTGGTTCCACGATCCCGCTCAGGCAGGGTTCGGGGGGTTCGGCGACATCGGCAGCCACGCCCTCGACGCCATGTGCCGGATCGTCGACTCCGTTCCCGAACGGGTATACGCCCGTATCGGAGACTCCGGGTCAGGCACCATCGACGACCTGGGAGTGGCCCATCTCGAATTCCCGGGCGGCGTCCACGGCGTTCTCGCCGCCGGCTGGGTCAACCCGGCAGCCTCCGCTCGATGGCTGGAGGTTCGCTTCGAGATCCTCACAACCACCCATGCCTTCGTCGTCTCCGCTCCCTACCGGGAGATCGAGCTGGTCACCAATCAGGAGCGCCGTCTCGTCCCGTGGGAGCGTGATGATCTCAACCGCCATGTAGACGACTTCGTGGCGGCGATGTCCGGTCGGGCCCCCGAGGTCGGCGGGGTCGACGCCCGCAACAACCTGGTCGTGCTCCTCGCCGCCTACCGGTCGGCGGCGGACGGTCAACCCGTCGCACTCCCGGCATGACCCCTGCCGCCAGGATCCGGAGTCTGCTGACCCAGATCTACGGCGAGGAGACGGCCGCTTCGCTGACCGAACGCATCATCGCCAGATTCCCGGAGGCTCAGCATCGAACCAGGAGACCATTCGCCGGTTCCGACTCGATCCTGATCACCTACGCCGACACGTTGCGACGTGAGGGAGAGAGGCCACTAGCGACGCTGAGCGAATTCGTCGATTCGCGGATACCAGAAATCAGCCACATCCACCTGCTCCCCTTCTTCCCTTCTTCGGGGGATGGTGGCTTCGCGGTGGTCGACTTCCACCGCGTGGAGCCTTCGCTGGGGGGATGGGACGACATCACCGTCCTCGCAAACAAGCGACGCCTGATGGTCGACCTCGTGCTCAACCACATGTCCGTGGAGAGTGTCTGGTTCCGCCGCTTCCTCGAAGGTGATCCCCATTACGAAGAATGGTTTCACAGAGTCGACCCCGCAACGGATCTGAGCACCGTGTTCCGACCCCGAACGCATCCCCTCGTCACCGACTTCCCCACCACCGGCGACCGGGTGGGCGTGTGGACTACGTTCTCGCCCGAGCAGGCCGATCTCAACTTCGCCCATCCGCCCGTTCTCGAGGAGATGATCGGAGTGATGATGAGCTATGTGGAGAGGGGAGCTTCGGTGATACGGCTCGACGCCGTCGGCTACCTGTGGAAGGAGGCCGGCACGCCCTGCCTCCACCATCCCAAGACCCACCTGGTGGTCCGGCTGCTGCGAGCCGTCCTCGACCACGCCGCTCCTCACGTCGCTCTGGTGACCGAGACCAACGTCCCACATACCGACAACGTCTCCTACTTCGGATCCGGCGAGGACGAAGCGCAGATGGTCTACAACTTCTCGCTGCCACCACTGGTCCTCGACGCGTTCCTGCGAGAGGACACCACGGTGTTGACCCGATGGGCCGGTGACCTCGACCAGCCCGGTGCGGGCACCTTCCTCAACTTCCTCGCCTCCCATGACGGGATCGGCCTCACTCCTGTGCACGGGCTCCTTCCACCGGAGGTCATCGACCATATGGCTGCCATGACCGACGCTGTCGGTGGTATATGGTCGGGCCGCACGGCCGCCGACGGTTCGGTACGCCCCTACGAGATCAACATGAGCTTCATCGACGCCCTGGGGATGAGAGCCGGCATCGACGATGACCACGTCATAGCCCGCTTCCTGGCTGCGGTGTCGATCCAGATGAGCCTGCGGGGAGTGCCCGGGGTATACGTCCATTCCGCTCTCGGAACCCGCTCATGGTGGGAGGGTCCCCAGATCACCGGGCAGGCCCGCTCGATCAACCGTCCCTGGCTCGACGCCGAGCAGGTGAACAAGGAGCTCGACGACGGCGACTCTCCGCGTGGCGTCGTTCTGGAAGGTCACAGGAGGATGCTGGCCGCCCGCACCCGGACCGGTGCTTTCGACCCGTCCGGGGACCAGGAGGCCCAGCCGATCCACGGTGGTGCCTTCTCTCTCATCCGCTCCGGCTCCCACGGTGAGGTGTGGTGCGTCACGAATGTGACCAGCGATCACATCGAAGTCGAGCCGCCTCCCGGATGGGGGAGCCGGCGCCGCTCGACCATCGACGGCTCAGTGGAGGGAGGTGTGGTTCACCTCCCTCCCTACGCCTACGACTGGTACGAGCGGTGACAGAACTCTGGGAGACGGTGGAGGGGATCCTCGAGGGCAACTGGAACGAGGCGGGAGGCTACACCTCTCCCAACCCCTCGGTTTATCCCTGGCGGTGGCTGTGGGACTCGTGTTTCCATGCGGTGCTCTGGTCGCGCCTGCGGCCCGATCGGGCCCGCCGGGAGATGGAGGCGATCTTCCGAACGCAGGACGCCGCCTCCGGATTCGTACCCCACGTCGACTACTTCGGTGATCCCGGTTTCGACCGGACGTTGTGGGGCCGCGACGCAGTATCCACGATCACCCAGCCGCCGATGTACGGGCACACGATCCGGGTGATGGGCGAACTCGGATTGGAGGTGCCCGGGCAGCTGCTGGCGGCCGCGCGTCTGGGCATCGGGTTCCTCCTCGAGCGCAGGCAGCAGGACGGATTGGTTAGTGTTGTGCATCCCTGGGAGACGGGTTGTGATGACAGCCCTCGCTGGGATTCCTGGATGCATCACCCCTTCAGCCGTCACGGCTTCGCCGTGATCAAGGGACGCCTCCTCGGCACACTCGTCCTCGAGGGCCCGGGAGTAGCGGTGGACAACCCCGAGTTCAGGGTCGGTTCCGTGGCGATGACCGCCCTCGTGGCTTTCAACGCCGGGGAACTGGCGAATGTCACCGGGGATCTCGGCTTGGAGGCGGCGGCGCAGGAGCTGGCCCAGGGTCTGGAGGGGCGCTGGGACGATAGTCGGGGGGTATGGGTAGACGGCGGGCCGGATACCCGGACTTCAGGATCGGCCCCCACCCTCGAGTCCTACCTTCCACTGCTCATCTCGGATAGTCACTGGGAGCGATGCCGGGAGATCATCTGCGATCCGGAACGCTTCGACGCCCGCTACGGACCCCGTCAGGTCGATTCCCGTCACCCGGGGTACCGTCCCGACGGCTACTGGAGAGGAGCCGCATGGCCCCAGCTCAACTATCTGCTGTGGCTGGCGGCACGCCGGCGAGGTGACCACGGGTGGGCGTCGAAGCTGGCTTCCTCCACCGTGGATGGGGCGTTGGCGTCGGGATGGTCCGAGTATTGGAATCCCGAGACTGGTGCCGGTCAGGGTGCCCGTCCCCAATCGTGGACCGGCCTGGCGGCACTGATGGCCGACTACCGATGACCCTCTGGTGCGCCTTCGGTGAGACGGCGCGCCGGTGCACCGTCTCAACGGGGGGTGACAGTCACTCGCCTTCGAAGAGGGTGAGCTGGATTCCGGCCGGGCCGTCCAGACGCGAGTTGCGCGATCCCCAAGGGGTGGGAGTGGGTGGGGCGATCAGCTCGACGCCGGCGGCCTGTGCTTTCTCGGTCGCCAGGTCGACGTCGTCCACGCCGAGGGCGATCCGCACTGTTCCGGCTACTCGCCGACCGACTTCGAGCTCGTCGATGGAATCGGCATGGGCCGCGTCGGCGAGTTCGAGCGTGGCGCGGCCGGCTTCGAGGATGGCCACCCGACCACCGGGAGAGGTCACTGCTCCCATCTCGGACAGTCCGAGCACATCCCGATAGATTCTCAATGCCTCGTCGAAGTCCGGGACGGTGATGACGACGCGCAACTCGTGAACCCGCTGATCGGCGACCGACGACACTATTGGACTCCTCCTCGTCTCGGCCGACGATAGCTCGACAGGGTCGGGCCCATCTCACCGGTTCGTCACCCGGTAGTCCACGAACGTGGCGAAAGGCGACTGGCGAACCCCGATGTGCTCGAGGTCCATGGACCTGTCGAAACCATCGAAGAGGCGTTTCCCGCCTCCCAACACCACCGATGCGATCACGATGGACAGCTCGTCGACCAGGCCGGAAGCGAGCGCCTGGCGGATGATGTCCCCACCCCCCATGATGCTCACGTCCCTGTCCCCGGCGGCCGCCCGCGCCAGCCGAACCGCCGTTTCCAATCCCTCGACGAAGGTGAAGCCGGCAGAGGGGTCGGGTTGCTCCTCGGTTCGGTGGGTGACGATGAAGAAGGGTACCCCCCAGGGATTGCTTCCGCCCCAACGGCCGGCGGCCTCGAACGTCCCGCGTCCTCCGATTACGGCTCCCACTCGGGTGGTGGCAGCCTCCAGCCACGCCGCGTCCTCACCCGTGGGCTCTCCCCTCGGGTCTTCTTCGTATGTCCACGGTCCGCCGAACACCCAGTAGTGGAGCCGCTCTCCGCCGATTCCAAGTCCCCGGCCGGGTCCGTCATCGGGTCCCGTGTAGTAACCGTCGACCGATGTCGTGATTCCGGCGATCACTTTGCTCATCTGACACCCCTGTGAGACGACTCGACCATATCGACGATCCGGCGTGGCCGAAGTCATCGCGTCGCGGGGTCGCGTTACTCTGGCGGCGTGGCGAAGGGAAACAGATGTCGGTCGGCATTCGCCGCTGCCCGTTCTACGGACTGGAGCTGCCTGCTCCGTCATGCCAACCGATGAGACGGCTCTCCCCGGCAGAGGCTCGGCGGGCTGCCATCGCCGCCCAGGGCCTTTCCTCCCCGCGGCCATCGGTCTCACCGAACCTGGGCCACCTCCGCCGCGGCATTCGGAGGATGAGCCTGCTCCAGATCGACTCGGTCAACGTCGTCGAACGGGCCCACCAGCTCACCCTCTACTCGCGGTTGGGACCATACGACCCTGACTTGCTGTGGCGAGCGTTGGAAGAGCGGCGCATCTTCGAGTATTGGGCGCGGATGGCGTCGTTCTGTCCCATCGAGGACTTCCCTCTCTATAGGCCCCGCATGGCGAGGATTGCCGAGGATGCCGGCAGGAGGATCACCGAGCTCAACGGCAGGGTCCCCGGCTATGTCGAGTCGGTGTATCGGCAGGTCGTCGAGCGCGGGCCGCTCACCGTGGCCGATCTCGAAGAGCCGGGGGAGCGGAGTGGACCCTGGTGGGGATGGGCCGACGGCAAGGTCGCACTCGAGCATCTGTTCTCGACCGGCCGGGTCTCGGTTCCTTTCCGGCGCAACTTCACCCGCTACTACGACATCGTCGAGCGGGTCATCCCTCCTGAATACCTGAACGGCCCGCATCCCGACGACGATGACGCCAGGGAACGCCTGATCCTCCGGGCGGCCAAAGCCAGCGGTGTCGGCACGGTCCGCGACCTGAGCCACTATTTCTGGCTCCGGGTCGACCAGGGCAGACGCACGATCTCGCGTCTGGTAGCCGACGGGTCGTTGATGGAGGTGGAGGTGAGGGGCTGGTCGGAACCTGCCTACATCCATCCTCAGTCCACGATTCCTCGCTCGATCGACACGCGGAACCTGATAAACCCCTTCGATCCCCTGGTGTGGGACCGCGACCGTCTCGAGCGGCTGTTCGACTTCACCTACCGCATCGAGATCTACGTTCCCGCTCCCAAACGGACATACGGGTACTACGTCTTCCCGTTCCTCCTCGGTGACGAGTTCGTCGCCCGCGTGGATCTCAAGGCGGATCGCCGGGCGGGAGTCCTTCGTGTCCCGGGGGCCTTCCTCGAAGACGGCGTCGACGTCGTCCATGTCGCCCGGGAGCTGGCAGACGAACTCCGAGAGATGGCGGGCTGGCTCGATCTGGGTGACATAGCCGTCGGTCGCAAAGGCGACCTGGCGGACGCGCTCCGCAAAGCCGTATGAGGTTCTTGGAGCCGGAAGAGAATATTTCGCGTTCTCTAGGCATCCCGGGGTGCCCGCGCCTATATTCGATCGTGCAAGGCCCGAGTGGCGTGAACGAGAGCTAGGCGACTTCCTGGCTGAGAGTTCGGCAATAGGAGCCGACGATCGTCTGAACCTGAGTCCAGGTAATGCTGGCGCAGGAACACGTCGGTCGGGCCTTGCACTTGGTTTCCCTCCGTCCGTCTCATCCTCGACCGTCGCCGCCTCAGCCGATGTGCGCCGAGTCGGAGGTAGCCAACTCTTCGGGAGTGGGGAGGGGATAGTCGTGATAGTCGGCCATCGGGCGGCGCAAGGCCACCACCCGGGCAGCATTGAGGATCGCCAGTAGATCGATGCCCTCCTGGGCGATGGCGCCGATGAGTGGAGGGAGCATGCCGAGCACCGCTAGCACCATGCCGATCATCGACAGGGCGATGCCGCCCAGCGCGCTCTGGAGAGCGATTCGTCTCATTCGCTCACCGATATGGAGCAACTCGTCGAGGCGCTCCAAAGATGAGTCGAGGACCACCGCTCCCGCCGCCTCCGAGGTTATGTCGCTCTCCTGACCGAAAGCGATTCCGATGTCGGCGGCGGTCATCGCCGGCGCGTCGTTGATGCCGTCGCCCAGGAAGAGAGTCGTACCCGTCAGACCCTCCGCCTTCACTATCGCCAGTTTCTCCTCGGGAGAGGCACCGGCGTGAACTTCTGTGATGCCGACCTTCTCGGCCAGATACCACACCTCCGAGGATCGGTCACCCGAGATCAGCATCGTGCGGGCCACTCCATGACGCGGACCCAAGTGCTGCACGAACTCCCACGACCCCATACGAGGCTCGTCCCGGAAGCGCAGGGTGGCGGCGTAGGCGTCGTCCACGAGGACCACAGCCTCCATTCCACCCAACTCGGGCGGAATGGCGGCCCCTTCGCCCAGCAACTCGAGGGCCCGGCCTCGGCTTGTGATCCGGATCCTGTGACCGTCGACCGCTCCCGTCAGGCCTTCCCCCGGCCGCTCGGAGAGGCGCTCCACCGAGGCGGAGACTCTGTCGCCGAGGCGCTCCTCGGCGGCGTCGACCACCGCCGATGACAGCGGATGGCGGGAGTACCGCTCGAGCGCGCCAGCGAGTCTCAGCACCTCATCGGGATCGACGCCGTCGGCAGGCTCGAGGTCTGTGAGTACCGGCCTGCCGTAGGTGAGTGTCCCGGTCTTGTCGAACATCATCGTCGTGGTGGTAGGGAGCCGTTCGAGGATGCCGGGATCCTTGATGATGATGGCCGACCTCGCTGCCAGCGAGATCGCTCCGACGATCGCCACGGGCACGGCGATCAGAAGCGGGCACGGAGTGGCGATCACCATCACCGACAGGAACCGCTCCGGGTCGTCTGAGACCACCCATCCCAGGACGCCCATCGCCAGAGCCAGCACCGTGTACCAGGCTCCGAGGCGGTCGGCGAGCCGCCGGATTCGGGGTCGATTCTCCTCCGCCTCGGTCAGCACCCCCATGATCTGGGCGTACCGTGAATCCGCAGTGGTCCTGCTCGCCACCACCACCAGAGCGTCATCGCCGTTGATCGCGCCGGAGAGGACCATCGATCCCACCGACTTGGTGATCACGAACGGTTCGCCCGTCAGGTAGGACTCGTCCATCGAGCCGTGGCCGGTGAGCACCTCGCCGTCGACGGGGCACACCTCGTGAGGGAGAACGACGACACGATCACCAACGGCTATCTCCTCGACGGGTACGTCCTCGGTGCGGTCGCTGGGGGCACCGTTGACGAGCCGGTGGGCTATCGACGGCGCCCGTTTGGCGAGAGCCTCCAGCACCCGAGACGCCCGGGCTGTGGCGGCTTCCTCCAGCGCCTCCCCGCCGGAGAGCATCAGCACGATGATCGCAGCGACCAGCCATTCGTCGAGGAGAACCGCGGTGACGATGGCGATGGCCGCCAGCAGGTCCGCTCCGGGCGTGCGGGCGATCAGGTCGCGGGTTATCACCCACACCAGTGGCACCCCACCGACGACGACGATCACCATGAGCGGGAGAACGGTGACCGATTCGGAGGCGTCGGCCAGATCCAGGATCAACGAAGCGGCGATGGCCAGCACCGATCCGAGGGCCACCATCCCCTGCCGCGACTGTACGAATAGTCGGACCCGGCTCATTCTCGGAACGGTAGACGGCTCGGGCGCTGGTGGAGCCCGACCCGCATCGACCCGCCCTCTACGACGCCACGGGGAGACCGACGATCGGGACCTTCGGCCAGGGCGGACTCGTCCCCGGACACCCCGCCCCGGTCAGCCCACTTATCGGGGTTTGTAGGCGACGCAGTCGATCTCGACGGCCGCTCCCAGGGCGAGATCGACTGCTGCCACCGTGATGCGCGCCGGAGGGTCATCCCCGAAGAAGTCCTGGTAGGTCTCGTTGAGGAGCTCGAAGTCGGCCATGTCCCTCAAGAAGATGTCGACCTTGACGATGTCGTGGCGGTCGGCGTCGCATGTGTCGAGGATGCGCTCGATGTTCTCGAGTATCTGGGCGGTCTCCGGCCCGATTCCGCCCTCGACCAGAACTATCTCCTCGCCCGCCGTCCCCACGATGCCGGACACGTAGATGAAGTCTCCTGCCACGACAGCATGAGAGAAGGTGGGGAGGCGGAGCATGCCGGGGACGGACACGGTTCGGGCTCTTACCATTCGCTTCCTCCGCGGTGTCGTTATGGCGCCCGCCGACTCTACCCGTCGGGCGGTCGCCGCCCGGGAGCGAAGGCGGCCTCACGGTCGGCCATGGCCAATACGTGGTCGATGTAGGAGGACGTGCCATGCCCGAGAAGCTCTCGCGCCGCCGAAACGGCGGCCCCGTAAGCGGCGAATGCGAGGGAACCTCCCGTCGATACCCGCCGGACACCCAGTTCGCGGAGCTCCCTCACGCTGGGACCACGCCGACGAAGCAGGACATTGACGGGACCTCCGACCGCATCAACCAACTGCCCGATCGCCCCTGCAGCCTCGAGCCCGGGGGCGTAGAGCACATCGGCGCCGGCTTTCCGGTAGGCGACGAGGCGGGCGATCGTGTCAGGGAGATCGTCGACGCCGTAGAGATGATTCTCGGCCCGGGCCGTGAGCACCATCTGGTGGCTATGTGCCGCCTCCGCCGCCGCCCTCACTCGATCAGCGGCTTCTTCCCGTACATACAGGCCGTCCTCAGGATGAAAATCCTCGATCGAGATCCCCGCAGCACCGGTCCCGGCGACCCTTTCCACGTTCTCGGCAGCCCCGGACGGTGTGAGCGCGAAGCAGTTCTCGGCATCGACGCTGATCGGAACGTCCACCGCATCGACGAGGGCGCCGACATGATCCACCAGCTCGTCCAGGCTCACCTGCTGATCCATCCGTCCCATTGATGCGGCCAGGCCAGAACTGGTCGTGGCCAGGGCGGGGAAGCCGAGCGAGACCAGCAACCGGGCCGATCCGACATCCCACGGGTTCAGCATCATGAAGATTCCCCGTTGATGCAGCTCTTCGAATCGGGCCCGCGCATCGGGGATCACCTGTCGGGAGCCATTCGTCACCTTCCACCTCGCTGGTAGCGGACCTTCCTCTGCAGCCGGCACTCACCATGCCGGGACACTCCCGGGCGGGACGCAGTAGCCATCAACCTATCCTCGCTGTATGGAGATGATCACACCAGCGGTCAGACGTTTCATGGAGTCGGGGCCACTGGCTCATGTCGTCACCCTCAACCACGACGGAACACCCCACGTTTCCATGGCCTGGGCGGGCCTGGACGGAGACGAGCTCGTGTTCGCCACCTTCTCCGACCAACTCAAGCTCCGGAACCTGAGGCGAGACCCCCGCGTCACCGTTTCGTTTCAGGCCAACGAGTCGGGCGGCGAGCTCCTCCATCCCTATCTCGTCGTGCGCGGTCGTGCCACCGTCACCGAGGGCGATGCTCTGGCGGTGATGGATCGCCTCGCCCCTCTCTATCTGGGGCCCGGGGCCGTGTTTCCCATGAGAGACGCCCCGGATGGGTTCGTCACCCGCATCGGGATCGAGAAGATCTACGGGGTGGGTTCCTGGAGGGATGACGCCGGCTGAGGTCCGGGGACCACCGGTGATGTCTGCCCTCCTGTGTCGTCGAATCCGTAAGGCGAAGCATGCCGTCGTCGAAAGGAGTCGATGTGAGCGATATCAGCTCGCGATACCACCGTCGTGCCGATGCGTTCGAGGCGAAGGTCGCAGCGGTCTTGCCCGAGCAGTGGTCGAACCCTTCCCCCTGCGAGAATTGGACTGCCCGTGACGTCGTGGGGCACATCGTCGAGATGCATGGCGCCATGCTGCGCCCGCTCGACCGTGTTCTCAGTTCAGGCCCGTCGATAGACGGCGATCCTCTGGGAGCCTTTCGATCGGCCCGGGGAGACGTCGAGGCGATCCTCGCAGATCCCGAACTGGCGGCGACGAGGTGCGACACTCCCTCCGGTCGGATGACGGCGGAAGAGCACATAGATCGGGTGGTGAGTGAGGACATGGTCCTCCATGGATGGGACCTCGCCCGCGCTACCGGCCAGGACGAGACGATGGATCCCGAAGACGTCCAGCTCATCTGGTCGGCGCTGACGGCCATACCCGCAGCCATGTGGGAGAAGCTGCGTACCCCTGGCGCCTTCGGTCCGGGAGTGGAGGTGTTCGGGTCCGAGATCGAGGTTCCCGAGGGGGCCCCGTTGCAGCATCGTCTGCTCGGTCTGATAGGCCGCGACCCACACTGAGGAAATCCGCCCTGGGACCCTCACGACCCCCTGGTTTCTGTCGGTGGGGTCTTGTATGTTCACGGTATGAGCGAACACACGTT
>CAZTXD010000058.1:0-20192 GCA_964617995.1 uncultured Acidimicrobiaceae bacterium | reverse complement strand
CCAGGAAGAGGGTGGTGGCCAGCGCCGACATCGAGAAGATGTTGACGTACTCGGCGAGGAAGAACATGGCGAAGCGCATCCCCGAATACTCGGTGTGGAACCCTCCCACCAGCTCCTGCTCGGCCTCCACCAGATCGAAGGGGGCGCGGTTCGTCTCGGCGACGATGGAGACGAAGAAGATCACGAAAGCCACGAACAGGGGGATGATGTTCCAGCGGGGAATGATCCCCGCCCAGGTGCCCGACTGGCGGGCGACGATCTCCGACAGCATCAGGGTGCCGCCGTCGCCCTGGGTGGCGCTGAACATGACGACCGACACCATCGCCAGGCCCATCGCCGCTTCGTAGGAGATGGCCTGGGCGGCCGCTCGCACACCACCGAGCAGCGGGTACTTCGAGCCGGAGGACCATCCCGCCAGCACCACGGCATACACCGCCATGGAAGAGAAGGCGAGCACGAACAGCAGCCCCACGTTGAGGTCGACACCCTGGAGGGCGATCTCCCGGCCGCCGATCTCGAAGGGCCGGCCCCAGGGGATGTTCAGGAAGATGAGGAAGGCGGGTATGACCGCCAGAAAGGGAGCGGCGATGTACATGCCCATCTCCGCCTTGGCCGGGTTTATCGACTCCTTGAAGAACAGCTTGAGCCCGTCGGCCACCGTCTGCAGGATCCCGAACGGACCGGCCCGCATCGGGCCGAGGCGGTTCTGGAAGTCGGCGACCACTTTCCGCTCCGCCCATACGTTGAGGATGGTGAGCACCAGCAGCAGAGCGAAGGCCATCAGGACCCGCACCACGACGATGAGGACGTCGATTCCGTCCATCACGAAAGCAGGGTGGTTCGGGCGGGCATCAGCGCCGCTGAGATTAGGGATTGGCCGCCGAGGCGGACAAACCCTCCCGGGTGGGTCACCCCAACGGTCCTCCCCGGCCCACCATCGCGTGGAGAGGTTCTCGGTTTGAGTTGTCGGTTGTCGGTTGTGGGTCACTTGACACACCGTGAGGATATTTGTATGTTCACTGAACTTACTAATGCAGCCATTCAACCCCACCACCCGTCACCCCCGCAAGACCAGCCGCGACGACGGTCGCCGCTGGAACCTGCTCACCGCTCTGCAGACCATCGCCGCCCGCGGGCCCACCAGCCGGGCCGAAGTCGCCCGGGCCACCGGGCTGACACGCGCCACCGTTTCCAACCTGGTGTCCGATCTCATCGCCGACGGCCTGGTCGAGGAACTGGGACCGGCGGAGGCGGAATCCGCCGGCAAGCCACCCACACTTCTCGCCGTCAACGAGGAGGGCCGCGCCATCGTCGCCCTCGACCTCAGCCGCCAGCCGTTCACGGGAGCGGTGATGGATCTGAAGGGGAAGGTGCGCCATCGCGTGACCGCCCCCGGCAGCGTCACCGGAGACGCCGGTGTCGACGTGGCAATCGAGCTCGTCGAGAAGTGCCTCACCAGGGCCTCGGCTCCCGTCCTCGGGATCGGGGTCGGCACGCCGGGGATGATCGACTCGGAGGGCACCATCCGCGAGGCTTCCCACCTCGACTGGCGCGACCTGCCCCTGAGGCAGATCCTCGCCGACCGCTTCCTGCTTCCAGTGACCGTCGGAAACGACGCCCACGTCTCCGCCCTGGCGGAGCTGCGCTCCAACGCCGAGGGTGACGAGACCTTGCTGCTCGTGGCCGTCGGGGAGGGCATCGGAGCGGGATTGATCATCAACGGTGTCCTGCACACGGGCGAGCATCTCTCCTCCGGCGAGATCGGCCACGTCGTGGTCGACGACAGAATCGAGTGCCGGTGCGGCCTGCGCGGATGTCTGGAGACGGTGGCCGCCGTCCCGGCGGTCGCTCGTTCCGGCTCGGGCTTCGACAACGAATCGGCCCTGACGGCCGCCCGTCGCCTGGGAGCGACCCTGGCCGTGGTCGTGTCCGCCATCGACATCGATCGGGTCGTCATCGCCTCAGAGCTCACCGATGTCGACGGTTACACCGAAGCCGTCGAGTCGGAGCTGCGCTCGCGGCTGCACAGGTCGCGGCGCGACAGCGTCTCCGTGACGCCCAGCAGCGGCGAGGATCTCGTGCTGGCAGGGGCCAGCGCCGCGGTGATGCGCGACGTGCTGGGAGTGGTCCTGCGATGAGGGCTCTCATCGGCGTCGACGTGGGCGGCACATCGATCAGGGTGCGCCGATTCCCCGACGCCGATGGCGGGCGCCTCGAGGCTCCGACCGACGCCCGCGGCGGGAAGGCGGTGTCGGAGCGGATCGCCGGGCTGGTCACCGCCATGGTGGCAGGGGGTGACTCTCCGGCCGGATTAGGGATCGGCGTCCCCGGCCAGGTCGACCCGATCGAGGGCACCGTGCGCCACGCCGTCAATCTCGGTATCGACGGCAACCCCTATCCCCTGGCGGCCGATCTCCGGGCGCGCCTCGGAATCCCGGTTCGCATCGAGAACGACGTCCGGGCTGCTGCGGTGGGCGCCTTCCACTATCTCCAGGCCGACCGCCCCGACGTCTCCACCCTGGTCTACCTCAGCGCCGGAACCGGCGTGTCGGCGGGGATCATCATCGGAGGGCGCCTCCATCGCGGCCGCCGCGGCATAGCCGGGGAGATCGGCCACGCCCCGCTGGGCGACGACCGCGTCACCTGCTCGTGCGGGCTGGCCGGCTGCCTGGAAGCGATCGTGGGTGGACGTTCCCTCGAGGGCCGCCTTCTCGGGGGCGTCCGCTCGCTGTTCTCCGAGCCTTCCCCCGATCCGATCCTGGCCGCCCGGGTGGCAACGGCCCTGGCTCGCGCCCTCTACGTGCTCGCCACCGCCTACGACCCCGACCTCATCGTGCTCGGCGGCGGCATCGGAACCGATGCCGCTCCCGCCGTACGCACAGCCCTGAGCGGGATGTCGACCTCCTCGCCGTTCGGCGAGGAGGTTCTCACACCCGATCGGGTGACGACCCTGCCCCCCGACGCCGACGTCGGCGCCGCCGGGGCGGCGCTACTGGGAGATCGACGGTACCCACCGTCCTCCCACCACACGAGTTCCGCATCCGCGGACGACGAAGAAGGAGGAAACCGACGATGACGAAACGCGCAATGACGGCGCTGGTGGCTGTCCTGGCCTTGACCCTGAGTGGTTGCGCCGCCACACCGGACGACGCCGGGGAGACGACCGTCACCGCGGCGCCCACCACCGCCCCCACCGACACCGTTCCACCGGAGACGGACGGGACCCCCGACACCACCGCCGAGCCTGAACCGGAAGGCCCCTACGAGCATCTGGCCCGGGCCCGGGGCGGTGAGTTCGAAGGTGCCACGGTGCAGATCCTGGGACAATGGATCGAGGGTGAGGCGGAGAACTTCCAGGCGACCCTCCAGCCCCTGGTCGAAGCCACCGGCATGAACGTCGTGTACGAGGGCATCACCGACTACGAGACGGTCCTCGCCACCAGGGTGGACGGCGGCAACGCCCCCGACATCGCCCAGCTCGCCCAACCGGGTCTGATGCGGACATTCGCCTCCGAAGGGTCGCTGGTGAGTCTCAGCGACTGGTTCAACACCGACCAGCTCGCCCTGGACTACATCGACTCGTTCATCGATCTCGGATCCAGCGACGGCGACCTGTACGGGATCTTCTTCAAGGGAGACCTGAAGTCGATCGTGTGGTACCCGGTGCAGGCGTTCGCCGACGCCGGCTACGACACCCCGACCACCTGGGACGAGCTCATCGCCCTCAGCGACCGGATCGTCGCCGACGGCAACGGCAACCCATGGTGCATCTCGATCGAGCACGGCGATGCCTCCGGGTGGGTGGCCACCGACTGGATGGAGGACATCCTGCTGCGGACCGCTCCGGTGGAGATCTACGACCAGTGGATTTCCAACGAGATCCCGTTCAACCACCCCGAGGTGGTCGAGGCCGCCGAGTACATGAGCCAGATCTGGTTCACCGACGACTACGTCTACGGCGGGAACACGGCGATCAACGCCACCTGGGTCGGCGACACCCAAACGCCGATGTTCGCCGAGGACGGGCCGGATTGCTGGATGCACAAGCAGGCGGCATGGATACCCGAGTTCTGGCCGGAGGGGACCGAGGCGGGAGTCGACAGCTCCTTCTTCTACTTCCCCCCGATCGAAGAGGAGTTCGGCAGCCCGGTACTGGGCGCCGGCGACCAGATGGTCATGTTCGACGATCGCCCCGAGGTGCGAGCCGTGATGGAGTATCTGGCCACCGCCGAGGCGGCCCGGGGCTGGATCGAAGCCGGCGGCTTCGTGTCTCCCAACCAGAGCGTGCCTCTCGACTGGTACAGCACCTACCCCAACGACGAGCTGGCGGAGATACTCAACAGCGCCGACGTGTTCCGCTTCGACGCCTCCGATGTCATGCCCGCCGAGGTCGGGGCCGGAACCTTCTGGAGCGAGATGATCCAATGGGTGTCGGCCAACGGTGCCGACACCGAGACGGTCTTGCAGCGGATCGAAGACAGCTGGCCGACCGGCTGAGTCGCCTCCGATAGGGTGGTCCCCGCTTCAGCAGCCGGGACCACCCTGGGGACAGGCATGAAAGGAACCAACACTGCCCGTTCGCGAGGCCTGGGGGCCCTCGCCGCCTTCGCCGGCACCGTGGCGGTGGTCGGGTGGGGCGTACGTTTCCTCTCCCAAACCGACGGCGCCGCCCGGCTCGTCGAGAGCTTCTACCGGTTGGTGGGAGCCGGTGGCGCCGCCGACGACGTCGCCACCTACGGGCTCACCCCCACCACCTCCAAGCTGATCCTGGCCGGAGTCGCCCTGGTCGTCGGGGTGGCGGGAGTGTGGGCGCTGTTCGTCACCGTCAACAGCCTCGTCGATCACCTCGGGACCACCTTCGAGCGTCTTCTCCGCCCCTGGGTGTTCGTGGCTCCGGCCCTGGTGTTGCTGGGCTTCTTCCTGATCTATCCGACCGTGCGCACCATCTGGATCTCCCTCGCCGGTTCACCGGAGGGATCCTCTCCGCTCCACAACTACGCGAGCATCCTCACCGACCCGACCATGCTCGCCGCCCTCCGCAACAATGCACTGTGGCTCATCATCGGGACGTCCGGCTCGGTCCTGATCGGCCTGGGATTCGCCGCCCTCGTGGACCGGGTCAAGCGGGAGGCCCTGGCCAAGACCTTCATCTTCCTACCCCTCGCCATCTCGATGGTGGGAGCGGCGGTCATCTGGCGTTTCGTCTACTACTGGCGCCCGCACGGCCAGCCCCAAATCGGGCTGGTCAACGGGTTCCTCGACTGGGCGGGCCGCCAGCCCGTCGCCTTCTTCCAGGAGCCGCCCCTCAACACGCTCGTGCTGATCCTCATCATGGTATGGCTCCAGACCGGGTTCGCCATGGTCATCCTCTCGGCCGCCATCAAGGGGGTTCCCGACGAGCTCCTGGAAGCGGCCCGCATCGACGGGGCGGGGGAGCTGCAGGTGTTCTGGAGGGTGATCGTCCCCACGATCCGCGGGTCGATCATCACCGTTGCCACCACCATCTTCATAGTCATACTCAAGGTGTTCGACATCGTCTTCGTCACCACCGGCGGACGGTTCGACACCGACGTCGTGGCCAACCGGATGTTCACCGAGCTGATCCGGTTCAGGAATCCGGGACGGGCCTCGGCTCTGGCGGTGATCCTCCTGGTGGCCGTGATTCCCATCATGGTGGTGAATGTCCGCAACCTACGCCGACAGGGAGTCTCGGCGTGACCGCGAAGTCGGAAGTCGGAAGTCGGAAGTCGGCAGTCCGCGCTGGGGGGCGGCGAGGCGCACGGACCGCCTACCGACGACCGGTGGGGACGTCGCTCGGATCCCGGGCGGTGGTGAGGGTGGCGGTGGTGGTTGTCGCGGTGGTGTGGTCGCTGCCCACGGCCGGTCTGCTGATCAGCTCACTGCGCAGCGCCACCGACATCAACACCACCGGATGGTGGACGACCCTCCTGCATCCCTTCGAGACCACCTGGACCCTGACCAACTACGTGGAGGTCCTCGGTGCCAGCGGCATGTTCAACGCCTTCGTCAACAGCCTGATCGTCACCATCCCCGCCACTGTCATCCCCATCACGCTGGCGGCGTTCGCCGCCTACGCCTTCGCCTGGATGACCTTCCCGGGCAGGGGTCTCCTCTTCGCGGTGGTGGTCGGCCTGCTGGTGGTCCCGATCCAGATGACCCTGGTACCGCTTCTCCAGGCCTACAACGGCGCCGGCCTCACCGGGACGTTCCTGGGGATATGGCTCGCGCACACCGGCTTCGGTCTGCCCCTGGCGATCTATCTCCTCTACAACTACATCTCCCAGCTCCCCAAGGACCTCTTCGAGTCGGCCTTCATCGACGGTGCCTCCCATTTCACCGCCTTCACGCGGCTGGTGCTGCCGCTGTCGATGCCGGCCCTGGCGGCCTTCGCCATCTTCCAGTTCCTGTGGGTGTGGAACGACCTCCTCGTCGCCCTGATATTCCTCGGCACCGACTCCCAGGTCGCCATCGTCACAGCCCGCCTCAATGAGCTGGTGGGCAGCCGGGGACAGGACTGGTATCTCCTCACCGCCGGGGCATTCGTGACCATGGTGGTTCCGGTGCTGGTCTTCCTGGGGCTCCAGCGTCACTTTGTCCGCGGTTTGCTGGCAGGATCGGTCAAAGGATGAGAGGCGACGCCCATTTCATGCTGGCCTTCGAGGGAACCAGCGCCCCCCTCGAGATCCTCACGACGCTGGCCGAGGGGCAAGCGCCGGGTGTCACCCTCTACCGCTCCGCCAACGTGGAGTCGGCCTCCCAGGTGGCCGAACTCACCGCCGGGCTGCACCGCGCCGGCGGTGACCTCCCGCTCCTCGTCGCCGCCGACCAGGAGACCGGCCAGCTCGTCGGCCTCGGTTCCGACACCACCCAGTTCCCCGGGGCGATGGCGCTGGGAGCGGTAGACGACCTGGCCCTGACGGGGAGGGTGGCAGCCGCCATCGGCACCGAGATGCGCGCCCTCGGCGTCACATTGAACTACGCCCCGGTGTGCGACGTCGTCACCAACCCATCCAACCCGTCGCTCGGCATCCGCGGGTTCTCCGACGATCCGGTGAAGGTGGCCGAGATGGCAGCGGCCACGGTGCGCGGGTTCGCCTCGGCGGGTGTGGCGGCGACCGCCAAGCATTTCCCCGGGAAGGGAGAGGCAACCGTCGACCCCCACCACGATCTCCCCAGCCTCGATCTGGAGCGGTCCCGCCTCGACGCCGTGGAGCTGAAGCCGTTCCGCGCCGCCATCGAGGCGGGCGCCGGCGCCGTGATGATCGGCCATTACGACGTCCCTGCCCTGACCGGTCGCCAGGGTCTTCCCACGTCGGTCTCGGCCCGGACCGTGGACGGGGTGTTGAGGACCGATGTGGGATTCGACGGTGTGGTCATCACCGACGCCCTCGACATGGGCGCCCTCCCCCAGGGCGTGGGTCAGATCGTCGACGCGCTGGCGGCGATCCGGGCCGGCGTCGACCTGCTCCTCTGCCCACCGGACCGTGAACAACAGGAGCGTCTCCGCCACGGGCTCCACCTGGCCGTCGACCGGGGCCTGCTGACCTCGGGGACGACCCCGGCGAGGACCGAGCGGCTGCGCCGCTGGCTGGCGGGTTTCACGCCGCCGGAGCCCGACGTGGTCGGCTGCCGTGAGCATCGCCTCCTGGCCCGGGAGGTGGCTCTCCGATCCGTCACCATGGTACGGGACGATCCGTCGATCTTGCCTCTCGGGTCGACGGGTCGCATCCTGGCGGTCATGCCCCAGCCCGTCGACCTCACCCCCGCCGACACGTCCTCGACGGTCGCCCCCGGCCTGGCGGCGGCCCTCCGTGAGCATCATCCCGACGTCACCGAAGTGGTCACCTCCCCCCACCCCACCCGCCAGGAGATCGCCGACGCCGCCCGGATGGCGGAGGGCGCGGCGGCGGTGGTGGCCGGCACCGTGGCCGCTGGATCCGAACAGGTCACCCTGATAGAGGCGCTCGCCGCCACCGGGACGCCGCTGGTGACGGTGGCGCTGCGCACGCCGTTCGATCTCGCCGCCTACCCCACGGCCCTCACCCATCTGTGCACCTACTCGATCCAGCCCGACTCGATGAGGGCCCTCGCCGAGGTCGTCTTGGGGGTCACCCCGCCGCGTGGACGGCTCCCGGTGGCGATCCCCGGTCTCTACCCCCGACGTCATGGGATCGTCGATGAGTGAGGTGACGGTCCCCGGTTTCGTCGACATCCAGGTCAACGGGGGTTTCGGCCACGACTTCACGTCGGACCCGACCTCGATATGGGAGGTCGGGCGCCGCCTTCCCGAGCACGGGGTCACCGCCTTCGTCCCCACCATCATCACCTCCCAGCCGTCGACCCCTCTGGCTGCCTTCGCGGCGTTGGCCGGCGGTCCACCTCCGGGATGGGTCGGTGCCCGGCCCCTGGGCCTCCATCTGGAGGGACCGATGATCTCCGAGCGGAAGCGAGGAACCCACCCCCCCGAGCTCCTCGTCTCCCCCGATGCCGATCTCGTCCGACGGTGGATAGAGGCAGGACCGCCCTTGATGGTGACGATCGCTCCCGAGCTGGATGGCGTCGCCGAGGTGGTGGCCACCCTACGGGAGGCGGGGACGCTCGTGTCCCTGGGGCACTCCGACTGCTCCGCCGCCACCGGCCGGGAAGCGTTCCGGTGGGGAGCCACCAACGTCACGCACCTGTTCAACGGGATGTCGGGTCTCGACCATCGTCGGCCAGGGCTGGCGGCGGCCGCCCTGACCGATGACTCGGTCACGGTCGGGCTGATCAGCGATGGGGTCCACGTGGATCCGCTCATGCTGACGCTCGCCTACCGCCTGCTCGGCCCGGAGCGGATATCGCTCATCACCGATGCCGTCGCCGCCTTGGGCATTGGGGAGGGCGCCTACCGAATCGGCGATGTCGACGTGACCGTCGCAGCCCACACGTCCCGCAACCGGAACGGAGCCCTGGCGGGGGGTGTAGCGCCCATGGACCATCTGCTCCGCACCATGGTGGCAGCCACGGGATGCTCCCTGCAGGAGGGAGTGCAGATGGCCTCCGCCACCCCGGCCTCGGTGGTCGGCCACATTCCCGACGCCGGCGACCGGGTCACCCTCGCCGAGGACCTGACCGTGCTCGAGACGTTCCTCGGCGGCGAGTCGGTGTGGCAGCGATGAGCACGCTCACCGAGATCGAGGAGCAGCCGGAGGTCGTCGGGAGGCTCCTGGAAGAGAATAGGCCGCTCCTGGCGAGGATCGGGGAGATGACCGCCGGGTGCAATCACGTGGTGGTGGCGGCCCGGGGAACCTCCGACAACGCCGCTCGCTATGCCCAGTATCTATGGGGCGCTCACAACCGTCTGCCGGTGGGGCTAACGACCCCTTCCTTGTTCGGGCCTCTCGACTCCCCGCCCGTGCTGGACGGGGCACTGGTGGTGGGGATCTCACAGTCGGGGCAATCACCCGACCTGGTGGCCGTCCTCGCCGAGGCGAGGCGGCAACGGCGACCCACCCTCGTCATCACCAACGAGCCCGAGTCGCCCCTCGCCGCCACCGCCGACGTCGTCGTCGACCTGTGCGCCGCCCCGGAGCGCTCCGTGGCGGCGACGAAGAGCTACACCGCCGAGCTCACCGCCGTTGCCATGGTGTCCCGGGCGCTGGCAGCCTCCCCTCTCGACGAGCTGGAGGAGCTGCCCGACCGCCTCTCGGCGACGCTGAAGAGCCCGGCCACCGCCGGGCTCGAGGCGCTCGTGGACGCCGACCGCTGCTCGGTGGTCGGCCGGGGCTTCCATCTGGCAACGGTGTACGAGTGGGCGCTCAAGCTCCAGGAGCTGACCTACCTGCTGGCACAGCCGCTCTCCTCGGCCGACTTCCTCCACGGCCCGGTCGCCATCGTGGAGGAGGGCTACCCGGTCCTGGCCGTTGCCACCGCCGGGCCCACCCACCCCGAGATGGCGAGCCTGGCCGCCGACATGATGGGCCGGGGGGCGCGGGTGCTCACCCTCACCGACCTCGATGACACACCGGGCCACGAGCTTCTCCGGATACCCCGGGTCGCTCCCTGGCTCTCACCCATCGTCGCCGCGCCCGCCGTCCAGCGATTCGCCCACGCTCTGACGATCGCCCGGGGCATCGACCCCGACGCTCCCCGCGGCCTCTCCAAGGTGACGCGAACCCGGTGACAGGTCGCGGCCGCGGTCAGCCGAGGGCGGTGACCCTCACGACGGGATCGGATCCCAGGGAGGGACCGTCCGGCTGGTTGAAGGGCACGTAGACGACACCGTGGTGGAGGGTGTCGTCCAGCCTCACGTCCAGCTCGGCCTCCCCGGTTCTGGTCACGAGCCGCACCCGGTGGCCCTCCCGGGCGCCGAGACGGCGGGCGTCGTCGGGATGGAGATGGGCGGCCGCTCCCGGGGCGAGCCGGTGCAGCGACAGGCCGTGGCGCATCATCACCCCGTCGTCGTACATCGTCCGGGACGAGTGGAGGACCATCTCGGCGGTGACTGCCGGCAACGAGATCGGCGCCGGCAGGTACTCCAGGTGTTGGGAGGAGGCCCCGTCGAGGGGAACCACCACCCCGTCGCGCTCGTCCCAGTCCAGCAGGTCCCAGGTGACACCGGCGTAGGCCGGTGCAACATGGGCGATCTCCTTGGCGATCTCGGCGGCGGAGTTGAGACCCAGATCCCCGCCCATACGGCGCGCTATGTCGTCGAGCACCGACCAATCGGCCCGGGACTGACCGGCGCCGGGAACGATGTCGTTGACCTTTTGCACCCGGCCCTCCAGGTTGGTGACCGTGCCCTCCTTCTCGGCGAAGCCGAGCACCGGGAGGACGACGTCGGCGTGGGCGGTGGAGGCCGTATGGAACATGTCGAGCGCCACGACGAGCTCGGCCCTGGCGAGAGCGTCGACGGCCAGGTGCCGGTCGGGCACATCGGCGGCCGGGTCCGCCCCCATCAGCAGCAGCGCCTTGAGGTCACCAGCCGCCAGCCCTTCGAGGATCCCGCGGGTGTCCCGCCCCACGTCGCCGGGGAGGTCTCCCCAGGCGGGGAGACCCTCTCCCACGGGGAAGCGCCCGGGGAGGAGGTCGGGGGCCACCCCCATGTCCAGCGCCCCGTAGGTGTTGGCGCGCCGGGCGAGGGGAATGATCCTCGCTCCCCGGTCCCGCAGCCAGGCGGCCGCCGCTTCGGGGAGCCGGGGATCCTCGCTCATGCCGGACCGCCCCAGCAGGGCAACCACCGGACCGGACGCCAGCGCCTCGTCGATCTCGGGGTACTCCCCCGCCTGGAGGGCCGCCAGTAGCTCTCCTCCGGAGCCCGGGCGGTAGCGGAGTATGTGGCGGGCGACCGGATCGAGCCCGGTCAGGCGGGGGTGGATAACGATGAGCCGGGCCCCGGTCCGCTTGATCGTCAGCCCGTCGGAGTTGGACATGACCCGGTTGGGGTCGTGGCCGGTGGCCGCAGCCCGGACCCGCAGATACAGGGTGGGATGCTCCTCTTTGAGGTCGGGTCCCCAGACGACGATGGTGGCGGCGGTGTCGATGTCGGCGATGCGAGCTCGATCGGCGACGGCGGCGAGAAACTGGGAGGGCGGGGCGTCGTCGAGGCGTGCATCGAGATGGTTGGTCCCCACGACTGTGCGGAGGAACTTGGAGAAGGCGTAGGCGTCTTCGTTGGTGCCCCTCGCTCCTCCCAGGCCCGCCACCGCCGGGCCACCGTGCTCCGCCACGACCGCCGACAGCTCGTCGGCGACCGTGTCGAGGGCCTCGCCCCAGGTGGCTTCGTGCAGCTCGCCGTCGTCTCCCCGGATCAGCGGCACAGCCAGGCGGTCGGCGGAGTTGATGTACTCGAAGCCGAATCGGCACTTGTCCGACAGCCAACTCTGGTTGGTGTGGGGATTGTCGACACCGAGGAAGCGCAGGACCTCGTTCTGGGACGTCTGGACTGTGATAGCGTCACCTGCCGAGCAGTGGGGGCACACCGAGGCGATCTGCCGCAGGTCCCAGGGCCGGGCCCGGAAGCGGTAGGGGGCGGCGGTCAAGGCCCCGACGGGACAGATCTGGACGGTGTTGCCGGAGAAGTAGGACCGGAACGGCTCCTCGGGGAAGGTGTTCACCTGGGTGAGATAGCCCCGATCCTTGAACTCGAGTAGAGGGTCTCCCGATACCTCCTCGGTGAAACGGGTGCAGCGGGCGCAGAGGATGCACCGCTCCCTGTCGAGCATCACCAGCTCCGATATCTCGATCGGCTTCTCGTAGTGGCGCTTCTCCTCCACGAAGCGGGTCTCGCCCGGACCGTAGGCCATGGTCTGGTCCTGGAGGGGGCACTCGCCTCCCTTGTCGCACACGGGGCAGTCGAGAGGGTGGTTGATGAGGAGGAACTCGAGGATTCCCTCCTGCGCCTTGCACACCGTGTCGTTGCGGGTGTCGATCCTCATGTCCTGGGCCACCGATGTGGTGCACGCGGTGACGATCATCGGCCCGCGCGGGCCCTCCATCTCCACCAGGCACATCCGGCACATCCCCACCGGCTGCATCCGGGGATGCCAGCAGAAACGGGGGATGTACACCCCGTTGTCCTGCGCCGCCCGGATCAACAGCTCCCCTTTGGTTGCCTCGATCTCGACCCCGTCGATGGTGAGCGTGACCGCTTCCACTTCCGTCATGACACACACCCCGAGATCGAGGCGTTGTCGGTTCTCAGTTTTCGGTTTTCGGTACCTGACCACGACGGTTTCACCCGGAGAGACCGAGGTGAGGTCGAGCACGATGAGCGAAGAAGAGGACACCCGTCGCCGCCGAACCGCGACCAACGACCGACGACCGACGACCGGGTACCCGAACGCAGTGAGGATCTCATGGGAGCGGACACCCTTGCCCGTGGATATGCTGCATCACCTCGTCCTTGAACGTGTCCATGATCGAGATGATGGGCGAAACAGCCGAGGGGCCCAGCGGGCAGATCGTGGTCTGCTTGGGCGGCCAGCCGAGACCGATCGAGATGTTGTCGGACACATCGAGGAGGAGGTCGGCGTCGATGGGTCGGCCCTGACCCGACTCGATGCGGCGCAGGATCATCTCCAGCCACGTCGTTCCCTCCCGGCACGGGGTGCACTGCCCGCAGGACTCGTGGGCGAAGAACCGCACGACCCGTTCCGCGGCCCGAACCACACAGGTGGTGTCGTCCATCACCACCACGGCTCCCGAACCGAGCATGGAGCCGGCGGCCCCGGTGGCGTTCTTGGTGATCTCCAGGTCGAGATGCTCCTGGGGCGTGAACCAGGGCGCCGACGCCCCGCCCGGGATCCACATCTTGAGCCGGCGCCCGTCGGGTATACCTCCCCCGACCTCGTCGATGAGCTGGCGCCAGGTGATCCCGTGGGGCAGCTCATAGTTACCGGGCCGGTTGACGTGGCCGGAGAGCGACAGAAGGAACGTGCCGGTGTCCTCGGCGTGAGCGAGGTTCTTGAACCAGTCGGCCCCGTGCTCGACGATGTGGGGAAGGTTGGAGATCGTCTCCACGTTGTTGACGATCGTGGGCTTCATGTAGAGGCCCACGGCCGCGGGGAAATAGGGCGGCTTCAGCCGGGGTTCGCCGCGACGACCTTCGAGGGAGTTGATCAGCGCCGTCTCCTCACCGCAGATGTAGGCACCTGCCCCCAGATGGACGGTCACCTCCAGGTCGTAGCCCGTCCCCATGATGTCCTTGCCCAGGAAACCGGCGGCGTAGGCCTCGTCGACCGCCTGCTGCACCCGGCGAGCCGGCTTGGCGTATTCGCCCCGGATGTAGATGAATGCGTGGGGAACCTCGTTGGCCCAGGAGGCGATCAGCACGCCCTCCAGGAGCTGATGAGGATCGCGTTCGAGGAGCTGGCGGTCCTTGAAGGTGCCGGGCTCGGATTCGTCGGCGTTGACGATCAGATAGGCGGGGCGGTCGGGAGCGAGAAAGCTCCATTTCATCCCGGCCGGGAAGGCGGCACCGCCCCGTCCCAGCAGCCCCGATTCCTTGACCAGCTCCACCAGTTCGTCCCGGGTCATGCCCAGCGCCGTTCGGGCCGCTTCGTATCCGCCAGTGGACCGGTACCGGTCCAGGGTGTGCGAGTCGGCGGGATGGTCCTCCATCCGGGCGGTGAGGACCAGGGGACGGTCGAAGCTGGTGGTGAGCGTCACGAACGATCCCCTCCCTCTGTTCCCAGGGGCTGGAACGCCGGGTAGGGCCCTACCGCCCCCACCCGGGAGGGAATGGCCCAATCGAAGCTGCGGCGGTCGCCGAACAGCTCCTGCATCTCGTCGGGGTCGGCCACCGCCGGGGTGGTGGTGCGTAGCCAGCGCACCAGCTCACGGGCCTTCTGGGGTGTGACCCCTTCGATGAGCTCGTAGTTGACCTGGACGGCGGGAGCTCCCCCGCACGCCCCGATGCACTCGGCGTGCTCGACCGAGAGAACCCCCTCGGGGTCCGTCTCCCCGTGGGGAACACCGGATTCGTCTTCCACCGCCTCCATCACCTCGTCGGCTCCCAGGAGCATGCAGGAGATGGACGTGCACACCGAGATGAGGTAACGGCCCGTCCGCTCCCGCTTGTACATCGTGTAAAAGGAGGCGACCGCCTGGACCTGGGCGGGGGTCATGTCGACGAGGAGGCCGACCTGAGAGATGCCGTCGTCGGTGAGCCAGCCCTCCTCGGCCATGGCCAGGTACAGCAGGGGCATCACCGCCGAGCGCTTGTCGGGATAGAGAGCGATGATCTCCTGGGCTCGTTCGAGCGTGGCTTCGGACCAGTCGGACATCGGGGCGGAGAATAGGAAGAGGGCTGCGGCCGTTCCCAATCCAGGATCGAAGCGCGGGGCACCGGTTCAGGAAGGCCCGGTGACGGTGAGGTCGGCGAAGTTGGACCACGACTTGCCGTATTCCACCACCCCTCCACCCGGGGGGCTGCAAGAACACGTTGCGGTCGTACGACAGGGGGATGACGGCAGCCTCTTCGGCCACAGCCGTGCGGTCAGCCTGGTGGAACAGATCGAGACGGGTGCGCTCGTCGCGGGCGGCGCAGGTTTGCTCGACGATCCGGTGCTGGTGCTCCGAGGCGAACCGTCCGTGGTTGGCCGATGCTTCGCTGTGGAGCAAGAGCCGGAGGTAGTAATCCGGGTCGGTGTAACCCGGGTACCAGGTCGCCACCGGGAGATCGACACTCGACGGATCTTCGATTCGATCGCGGTAGGCGTCCCAGCCGAACTCGACGAGCTCCAGTTCCAGGGGGAGTCAGGTACCTACCACCTCCACTCCTCAGCGGTCGACGTCGCCCATGACGGGGTCGAGGGAGGCGATCGACGCCACCGTGTCGGCCACCAGGGAGTCCGACATCATTATCGGAAGGGCCTGGAGGTTGTAGAAGGAGGGGGCCCGCGTGTGCATCTTCCAGGGCTTGCCCTCCCCGTTGGAGACGATGTAGCAGCCGAGCTCTCCCCGGGGTGACTCGATGGCGACGTAGGTCTCACCGGCCGGGACCTTGAAGCCCTCGGTGAAGATCTTGAAATGGTGGATGAGCGCCTCCATCGACTCGTCGATCCGGGACCGGGGCGGCGGGGTGATCTTGCGGTCGTCGATCCGGAAGTCGCCCTTGGGCATGGAGTCCATCGCCTGGCGGATGATCTTGATCGACTCGCCGATCTCGTCGACACGCATCCGGTAGCGGTCGTAGACATCGCCGTTGCGGCCGACCGGGACGTCGAACTCGTAACGGTCGATTCCGCTGTACGGGAACACCTTGCGCAGATCCCAGTCGACGCCGGCGGCGCGCAACGTCGGTCCGGTGATGCTGTATGCGTTGCACTCCTCGGCGTTGATGACTCCGACCCCCCGGGTCCGCTCCAACCAGATGGGGTTGTTGCGGAGGAGATCGTCGTAGCCCGCCAACCGCTCGGGGAGGGTATCGAGGATCTCGGTGACGTCGGCGCGCCATCCCGGGGGCAGATCGGCCGCAACGCCTCCGGGACGGATGTAGTTGTGGTTCATCCGCAGTCCGGTTGCCTTCTCGAAGAAGGCGACGATCATCTCCCGTTCCCGGAAGCCGTAGAGCATCATCGACAATGCCCCGATGTCCAATCCGTTGGTGGCGAGCGCCACGAGATGCGACGAGATGCGGTTCAGCTCGGTCATCAGGACGCGAATCACCGATGCTCGGGGAGGCACGTCTATGTCCAGCAGGCGCTCCACCGCCAGTGAGAAGGCGAGCTCATTGTGGAGGGGCGCCAGATAGTCCATCCGGGTGACGTTGGTGGGACCCTGCAGGAAGGTGAGCGTCTCGGCGGTCTTCTCCATGCCGGTGTGCAGGTAGCCGATGATGGGTCGAGTGCGTCTTATCACCTCCCCTTCCAGTTCGATCTGGAGACGGAGGACGCCGTGGGTGGAAGGGTGCTGGGGGCCCATGTTGACGACCATCCGCTCCCCGTCCCCCTCGACCTCTTCGTACATGTAGTCGTCGGCGACCACCCGCCCGAGCTGCTCCAACAGCCGGGCGTCGGTCTCCTCGGGAGCGAACTCCTGGCGACCCTCGTCGGTGGGATCGAAGGGGGGCTCCTCGGTTCCCGAGACCCACAGGTCCACGGTCTCGGGGCTCTCGGTGTCCCGGGTTTCGGTCATACCTCTCCTCTCAGGTGACCTTGTGACTGTCCTTGAACTGCACCGGAACCACTCCCACTCCGTAGTCCTTGCGGAGTGGATATCCGTCCCAGTCGTCCGGCATCAATATCCGGGTCAGGTCAGGGCTGTCCTCGAAGACGATCCCGTACATGTCGTAGGTCTCCCTCTCCCCGAACGACGCTCCCGGCCACACCGACACCACCGACGCCACCGAGGGATCGTCGGCCGGGAGTGGGATCAGAACCCGGAGGCGGCGACGGTGCTGCTGGCTCACGAGACTGACGACCAGCTCGAAGCGGACCTTCCGGTGACGGAACCAATCGACGGCGGTGATATCCGAGCAGACCTCGAAACCCGCCTCCTTCGCCGCCCGGGCGAAGGAGAGCCAGCGGCTGCGATCCAGCCGAACGACCTCCTGGCCATGGGACTCCTCCAGCAGGGCGTCGTCATCGAAGCCCTCCAGGAGCGAGGCCAGGAACGGGTCCGGTTCCTGCGGCGTGCCACGGGGCTCGGCGCCGGGCTGGGGGCGCAGGTCCAGGACGGGATGGCGTCCCGGCGCCTGTACCGCGGCGGCGCTGGAGGCATCCGCAGGAGCTTCGGGTACGTTCGTCTCGTCACTCATGACGCGATCTCACCGGCCATGATCTTGTCGTGCAGGGTGAGGATTCCGTGCATGAGGCTCTGGGGCCCGGGGGGACAGCCGGGTACGTATATGTCGACGGGGACCACCTGGTCGACGCCCTGGACCAGGGCGTAGTTGTTGAACATGCCGCCGGTCGATGCGCACGCCCCCATCGAGATGACCCATTTCGGTTCGGGCATCTGATCGTATACCTGACGCAGGACCGGGGCCATCTTCTGACTGACCCGGCCGGCGACGATCATCAGGTCGGCCTGACGGGGGGAGGCTCGGAACACCTCCATCCCGAACCGGGCCAGGTCGTAGTGGGCAGTGCCGGTGGCCATCATCTCGATGGCGCAGCAGGCCAGGCCGAAGGTGGCAGGAAACATGGAGCGGGTGCGTGCCCAGGCAGCCGCCTTGTCGATCGTCGAAGTGAGCACCCCGGGGATGTTGGGCATCAGGCCGCCTCATCGAGGACGCCGGAGTATCTGCCGCGACGTTTGATGTTCCAGTCGAGCGCGCCTCGTTTCCACACGTACACCAGGGTCTCCAGCACGAAGAACGTGAAGATCCCCACCGCGGCGATCCCGTACCACCCCAGGGAGTCCCACCGGGCAGCCCAGGCGAAGAGGAACACGATCTCGACGTCGAATATCACGAACAGCATCGCCACCAGGTAGAACTTGACGGGGAAGCGCTGGATCGGCTCCACCTCGGGGATGATCCCGCACTCGTAGGGCGCTAGCTTCTCGGCGGTGGGCCGGTCGGGACGGAACAGCCGAGACACCGCCAGGGAGACGGCCACGAAGCCGGCCGCCAGGATGAGCATCACCGCCACAGGCAGGTAGTCGGCCAAGGTCATTCCGCGGTTGACTCTAGGACCTCGGCCTGCGCAGTCGGAAGTCGGACGACGGAGATGAGGGCGTCTACCTGACGGGTAGGGGTCTCACCAGAGCGGCCAGCGTCGCATACACCGCTTCACCGACTCCCTTCTCGTCCTCGTCGAGAAGGTTGGCCATCACCTTGAGGGTCCACTCCATGAGCGGGCGGTCGCGCATCCCGGTGTGGGCCAGGGTGCGCATCACCGGCGGGTTGCCGATGAGCTTCACGAAGATCCGGGCCATCTTGTAGTACAGGCCGTACTCGTCCTCCAGGCGCTGGGTGTAGCGGTGCAGCAGGGAGGGGTCGTCGGCGCCCAGAGCCTCCGAGACGTACTCGGCGGCCAGCCGGCCCGTCTCGTAGCCATAGGAGATACCTTCGCCGTTCCAGGGGTTGATGGCACCGGCGGCGTCGCCGATCGTCACCCAGTTGGAGCCCACCAGCGGTCCCTTCGAGAACGACATCGTCAACTTGCCTCCCTCCGGGTCGGTGAGCTGGGAGTGCTCTCCCAGCTCCCAGTAGTCCGGTGAGGAGTTGTTGACGTAGTCGCTCATCATCTTGGTGGTGTTGACGTGCTTCCAGCGTTTGAACGTCGACAGCAGCCCCACCCCGACGTTGACCGTCCCGTCACCGAGAGGGAACACCCATCCGTAGCCGGGCATCGTCGCACCGCTGTCGTCGCGCAGATCCAGCTGGCTCTCCAGGAACGGATCCGTCGAGCGTGGGGAGGAGTAGTAGCCGCGGGCGGCCAGACCCATGGGGTAGTCCTTGCGGCGGCTGGTCCCCAACGCCCTCCCGAAACGATTGAGTGATCCGTCGGCGATGACGACCATCGCCGGGTCGACGCGCTCGGTGCCGCCGTTGTGTCCCAGCTCCACACCCGCCAGCCGACCTGCCGCGATGATGGGCTTCGCCTCCGTCTTCTGACGTACCTGCACTCCCTGTTTCTCGGCCAGCCGGGCCACCTGCTCGTCCAGGTCGCGGCGGCGGATGACCCCGCCCCAATCCGGAAAGCGGGAGTGCTGGGGCCATTTCATCTCCAGCATGAGGTCGTCGCCGGCATAGGAGCGCAACCCGGTGATCGTGTGGAACCCGGCGACGTCGAAGTCGAATCCCATGTCGATGAGCTGGCGGATAGCCCGGGGAGTGAGCCCGTCGCCACAAGTCTTGTTGCGAGGGAACTCCTTGCGCTCGACGAGGGTGACGTCGTGGCCGTCGCGAGCCAGCCAGTAGGCGGCGGCGGCCCCGGCCGGGCCACCGCCCACGACGAGAACCGACGGTGACGCCATGCCGGGAGGATATCGGGCGCCCATCGCCGGTGAGAATCGACCGGTTCTTCGGTCCCCCTCGACACGGGTACCGTTCCCGCATGGGCGACCAGAACGGGCCACCCCGCGCCACCATACGCCGCCTTCCCCGCTACCTCCGGGCCCTGGAGGGAGCTCACGACATGCTGAGCATCTCCTCGGAGGAGCTCGCCCGGGCGGCCGACACCAACGCCGCCATCGTCCGCCGGGACATGAGCCTTCTCGGCTTCTCGGGTGTGAGAGGGGTCGGATACGACGTGGAGAGCCTCCGATCCCATATTCGGGCCGAGCTGGGCCTGACCGCCGACGTGAGGGTGGCCGTGATCGGGGCCGGCAACCTCGGCCGGGCTCTCGCCAACTATGGGGGCTTCGGACGCCGCGGTTTCCGGGTGGTGGCTCTCTACGATGTCGACCCCGAGAAGGTCGGCACCGAAGTGGCCGGTGTTCCGGTGAGGTCACTGGACGACCTCGTGTCGGACGGGCGCGACGACACCATCGACATCGGCATCATCGCCACTCCCGGGGGGGCTGCCCAGGACGTGGCCGAACAGCTCTCGGCTGCCCGCGTCAGGTCGATACTCAACTTCGCCCCCACCCGCATCCGCGTGGGTGAGGGAGTCGAGGTGCGACAGGTCGATCTCTCCACCGAGCTGCAGATCCTCAGCTACTACCGCTCCCACGGCTGACCGCCTCCCGTTTTCGCGCATCGAATGCGCGCGATAGCGCGCATTCGATGCGCGAAAACG
>CAZTXD010000057.1:0-20591 GCA_964617995.1 uncultured Acidimicrobiaceae bacterium | reverse complement strand
GAGCCCGTTTCCGCCCCTCGACGGCGCGCTCCCCCGCCCTTTCGTGGCGCGAAAACGGGTTCGGATGAGACCGTGGGGGGTGGTCCGTGGCACAATGCCCGGCATGGAGAAAGCCACCACCATCTGGATGGACGGTGAGCTGGTCGAATGGGACGACGCTCAGGTCCATTTCCTCACCCACGCCCTGCACTACGGCACCGCGGTTTTCGAGGGCGTACGGGCCTATCGCACTCCCGACGGGACCGCCATGTTCCGGCTTCGTGACCACATCGAGCGTCTGCGCCGGTCGGCGACGGCCTACCGGATTCCGTGGCAGCACACCGTCGATGAGATCATGGAGGCGTGCCGGCAGGTGATACGGCTGAACGGGTTGGAGGAGGGCTACATCCGTCCTCTCGTCTTCTACGGTCTGGGGGCGATAGGCCTCAACCCCGCCGCCGCCGAGGTACGGACCGGCATCGCCGCGTGGGAATGGGGCGCCTACCTGGGCGAGGAGGGCGTGCAGAAGGGCATCCGGGTGCGCATCTCCACCTGGCGACGGATCAGCGGGCAGAGCTTCGTGCCCATCGCCAAGGGAAGCGGTCAGTATCTCAACAGCGTGCTCGCCAAGCAGGAGGCCGTCGCCACGGGCTACGACGAGGCAGTGATGCTCAACGTCGACGGGAACGTCTCGGAAGGGTCGGGTGAGAACCTCTTCCTGATCCGAGACGGGGTGGTGCATACCCCGCCCGTGTCGGCGGGAATCCTCGACGGGATAACCCGCTCCTCGATCATGTCACTCCTGGAGGCGGACGGGCGGGAGATCCACCAGACGACCCTCACCCGCGGCGACCTCTACGCGGCCGACGAGCTGTTCCTCACCGGGACCGCGGCGGAGGTCACTCCCATCCGGGAGGTGGACGACCGCCCCATCGGCACCGGGGAGCCGGGTCCGGTAACACGACAGGCGCAGGCCCTCTACGCCGACGCTGTCAGAGGCAAGAACGACGCCCGCCGGGCATGGTTGGACTACGTGTGAGGCGACGGCGATGGCACAGCAGCCCAATGTCGAGCTGACCCCCGGTGACCTTCCCCGTCCCGCCTTGGAGCCGGCGCCCGCCCGCCGACCGGTGAAGCGGCCCGGACTCATAACCACGCCCGCCGAGAAGCCGGACGGCCCCGGTTTCGGCACCCCCGGCCCCGACACCGGATGGGCGCTGCGGGTGATCTCCCACGCCGACCTGCCTCACATAGACTCCGGTCTGCGGCACGTGCTGGCCGCGTTGATGGGGGCGCGCGCCGCCCATTTCGGGCGCGCCCCGATCCACGCCGACCTGCAGGAGGCGCTGGACCTGGTCGGTCTCGGTGCGGACCCCCGGCCGGAGCTGGAGGAGCGTCGGCGCCGGTGGGTCGCAGCCATCGCCCATGAGAAGTCCCCGGGGCGGCGGGCTGTGGCCGAGGCTGGAGAAGCGCTGTACCAGGGCGCTTCCCGTCGGCTCGTTTCCGGGACGGCGTCCGAGGAGACGCCGGCCTGACCTTCGGGTCCTAGCCGCGGCGTGGCGCCGTCATGTCTGTAGGGCCAGATCGCCCGGACCGGCCAGGAACAGCAGCAGCAGTCCCGCCAGCAGTAACAGGTCGAACTCCCATCCCGTGGAGGTCATGGAGGCGAACCCGGTCTTGAACTGGGTGATCTTGAGGATGATGGCTCCGATCATGATGATCGCCAGGGGGATGGCGGCGATCTGAGTGAGCACCCCCAGGGCTAGCAGGGCTCCGGCGGCAATCTCTACCACGCCGTGTGTCGTGACCAGGCCCGGTCCCCAGGGCATCTGCTCGGCCATCTGCTTGGCTTGTCTGATCTTGGGGAGCCCGTGGACTATGAAGATGATGCCGATCACCACTCGGACGGCTAGAAAGCCCCACTCGGCTGCATCGGCTAGGTCGGGAAACTGCATGGGTGCCTCCTTCGGCTACCGAACCACACCTCAACAGTTACGAATCATAACCGATAAGATGCCCGCATGAGCCGCCAGGGTTCGCCCTTTCCTCCCACATCCCACTGTCCGCGGTTCCAGGCGACCATGGAGCTGCTGGGGAAGCGCTGGACGGCAGCGATACTTCGCACCCTCTTCGCCGGCTGCAGCCGCTTCACCGAGATCGTCGACGCGGTGCCGGGTCTGTCCAACCGGCTCCTGTCGGAGCGCCTCGGCGAGTTGCTGGAAGCGGAGCTGGTCACGGCCAGTGGCGGTGCCCGCCCGGTCTACTCCCTCACGCCGAGAGGCCGCGACCTCGGAGTCGCCTTGAGCGAGATCGAAGCCTGGAACCTGCGCTGGCCGGCGGTCGAGCCCACGACCTGAGCGGTGCAGGCACCCGTCCGACTGACTCGACTCGTGGGGGGTACTCCCCCCACACCCCCCACGGCTGCTCGCTGCGGGGATCCGGGATGGTCGGGTCCATCCGCCTCAGCGTGTCTCGCCATCCGCCGTCTCCGGACTCAATGTCATCCGACCACCGACCACCGACTGTATTGACTTGTGGGGGTACTCCCCCCACACCCCCCACGGCTGCTCGCTGCGGGGATCCGGGATGGTCGGGTCCATCCGCCTCAGCGTGTCTCGCCATCCGCCGTCTCCGGACTCAATGTCATCCGACCACCGACCACCGACCACCGACAACCGAGAACTGACAACTGGCTTCCGACTTCCGGCTACCAATACTTCTCGGTGTGGACGTTGCCGACGTGGCCGTGACGATCGATGTCGAAGCCCCGCTCGAACAGGATCTGGCAGGCGCCCTCGGGCTCGGGGAAGTCGGGGCTTTCCTCTCTCCACCGGGGCAGGCCGATCATCGCCGGGTTGCCGCACAGGAAGACGTGGCAGGTGGCCGGATCCAGGTCTACCTGGAAATGCTCCTTCAGCAGCTCCCGGCGGATCACGTCCTGCACGTAGAGCTTCTCCGTATCCGGATCCCGGGTCACGAGGGGGAGATAGTGGTAGTTGGAGAAGCGCTGCTCCAGGCGGCGATGGACATCCAGGTAGGCGAGGTCATCCCGATAACGCACCGACACCACGGACACGATCGGGCCGTGGTGCCCCTTGCGCAGCAGCTCGGTGATCATGGCATTGTGGGGCGCCTCGCCCGTGCCGGTGGCGAACAGAACCACGGTGGTCTCAGGATCCGTCACGGGCGCCAGCGTGTAACGTCCCACGATCCTCGGGCCGACGTAGATCCGGTCACCCGGACGGCGGAGAGCGAGCCGGGGGGTGAGTCCGGGAACCCGGTCTTGGGCAGCGGGGACGAGGACGACGTAGAACTCGAGGGTGTCGCTATGAGAAGGGTCGGACAGATAGCCGTGCTCGTCGAAGACCGGACTCGATATCGAATAAGAGCGCCGGATCAGGTTTTCCCACTTACGCTCGAGATCGGCGTCGCGGGCTCCGTCGGCTCGAGGCTCCCAGTAGCCCAGACCCAGGGAGGCGTACTGGCCGGCCTGGTGGGACACGTCTCCCCTGTCGGGGCGGACACGAACGACCCACAGGTCCGAGTGGGTCCGCTCGAAGTGGGTGATGGTGGCGTTGTAGTGGCTCTCTCTGAGCTCCTCGATACGAGCGTCCTCGTCGGGCCACGCGGGGATGGGCACGGTGTCCGGCTCCAGATGAGGGAACGACCCGGCCCGGATGCTCTCCCAGGCTCGCCCCGGCAGGAGGCCCCCGGCGCCCACCCGCCACACCGGGCCCGAAGATGAGTCGATGGCGTCGGGGTCGCCGACGACGACCACCTGGTCGAATACCAGGTCGGGGGTTCCGGTGTCGTCGAAGGTCACCATGGCGTAGCCGCCGACGTCGTCGATCGACACGGGTCGCGAGTGCCACAGCACGGTGAGGCGCCGTTCGGCCTCTCGCCGGAGGATCTCTCCCCAGGTCAGACGGGACAGAGAGGACGGCTTCACGTCGCCCCGGGCCAGCACCACGCCGGCGCCCTTCCCGGCGAGCCTGTCGGCCGTCAGCGCCGCCCGCTCTGATCCACCGACGACGAGTATGTCGACGTCCCAGCGGTCCTCGGGAGGCTCGCCCAGGTGCACACGGGATTGCAGCGACGTGGGAACCGGGAACGGCAGATCGACGGGTAGCGCCTCCTCGTCGACCACGGCGACGGCCGTCGCTGTGGTCACCTCGCCGTCGAGCGTCACCGTCACGCCGTCATCCCCGGCGGTGATGTCGTCGACACCCCGGTGGATCACCTCCCCCCCCGTGTGCACCGCTCGGGGTGCGCCCGAATCCGCGGGATCGACGACCACCACCTTCTCGAGGCCTGCCTCCCCGGCTTCGATGGCGAGAGACAGCCCGGCCGGGGAGGCACCGACGATGACGAGGTCGACTTCGCTCATGGCGAGTGATTGTGCCATTCCCGGCTGTGAGCGCCGGCATCGGAAGCTACGGTGTAGGCGCGCAAGTGAGGAGGGCCACGACCATGGGGACGCCGGTTCCCGCCGACATAGACATCGCCCGCGCAGCCCGGCTCCGACCTCTGGGGGAGATCGCCGAGAGGATCGGTCTCGAACCCGACGAGTTGATCCCCTTCGGGTCGACTAAGGCCAAGATCCATCTCGACGTCCTCGAGAGAATCGCGACCAGGCCGAGAGGGAGATATGTCGACGTGACCGCCATTACCCCGACACCTCTCGGGGAAGGCAAGACCACGACCACGGTCGGCCTCACCCAAGGCCTGGGAACGATCGGCAAGGAGGCGATCGCCTGCATCCGCCAACCGTCGATGGGGCCCACGTTCGGGATCAAGGGCGGCGCCGCCGGGGGCGGATACAGCCAGGTCGTTCCCATGGACGAGTTCAACCTCCACCTGACCGGCGACATCCACGCCATCACCGCCGCCCACAACATGGTGGCGGCCGCCATCGACGCACGCTGGTACCACGAGACCCGTCTGTCCGACGACGAGTTGTCCGAGCTGGGCCTGCAGCGCCTCGGCATAGACGTGTTCAACCTCCAGTGGAACCGGGTAGTCGACGTCAACGATCGGGCGCTCCGCAACGTGATCGTGGGGCTGGGCGGGAAGATCGACGGGCGGCCCCGCGAGACGGGTTTCGACATAACCGTTGCCTCGGAGCTCATGGCGATCCTCGCCCTGGTCGACGGTGACTCCTATGCCGCGGCGCTGCGCAACCTCCGCGAACGGGTGGCCCGGGTGGTGTTCGGCTCCTCCAAGGCGGGTGATCCTCTCACGCTGGCGGATCTGGGTATCGCCGGGGCGGTGACCGTGCTGATGAAAGACACGCTCCACCCCAACTTCATGCAGACCCTGGAAGGACAGGCGGCCTTCGTGCACGCCGGCCCGTTCGCCAACATCGCCCACGGGAACTCCTCGATCGTCGCCGATCGCATCGCCCTCCACCTGGGCGAGTACGTCGTCACCGAGTCCGGGTTCGGCGCCGACATGGGCATGGAGAAGTTCATGGACATCAAGTGCCGCACCTCGGGCTTGAAACCGGACTGCGTCGTCCTGGTGGCGACGGTGCGGGCGCTCAAGACCCATGGAGGCGGCCCCCGGGTGGTCCTGGGACGACCTCTCGACCCCGCCTACACCGAGGAGAATCTCTCCCTCCTCCAGGCAGGCATGCCCAACCTCGAGGCTCACATCCGCAACGCCAAACGGTTCGGGGTGCCGGTGGTGGTCGCCATCAACTCGTTCCCCACCGACACCTGGGCGGAGATCGACCTCATCCGCAGCAAAGCCCTCGAGGCGGGAGCGTCCAATGCGGTCCTCTCCGAGCACTGGGCCAAGGGCGGGGAAGGCGCCGCCGCCCTCGCCGAGGCGGTGGTCAAGGCCTGTGACGAGCCGGCCTCCTTCTCGTATCTGTACCCGCTGAACATGTCGATCAAAGAGAAGATCGAGATCATCTGCCGGGAGATCTACGGGGCCGGGGAGCTGGATTACTCGCCCCTGGCCGAGCGCCAGATCGGCGAGTTCGAGAAGGCCGGATTCGGCTACCTGCCCATCTGCATGGCCAAGACGCACCTGTCGATGTCGCACGACCCCGCCCTCAAGGGCGCGCCCACCGGATACACGATCCCCGTTCGAGAGGTGAGAGCGTCGGTGGGAGCAGGATTCATCTACCCGCTCCTGGGCACGATGAGCACCATGCCCGGTCTCGGTGCCACCCCGGCGTTCATGAAGGTGGACATCGACGACAACGGCAATGTCGTCGGGTTGTTCTGACCCCGTTGCTTGCCTCGGATGCCACTTGATGGTTTTCGGTTCTCAGTTATCGGTTTTCAGTGTCGGTTCTCGGTACCGATGACCGAGGACCCCGGGGGTGGGTGATGGGTGCCGGACGGGCTCCGTTTACCCTCCTACCCGATGAAGATCGTTCGATTCAAGGCCGGTGATGACATCGCCTACGGGCTGGCCGAAGCCGAGGGCGTCACCCTGTATCAGGGCTCGCCGTTCGTGGCGTGGGAGCCGACCGAGACGCTCATCCCGTGGGAATCGGTGCAGCTCCTGGCGCCGGTTCTGCCCTCGAAGGTGGTGGCGGTCGGCAAGAACTACGTCGACCACGCCGAGGAGATGGACTCCAATATCCCCGAGGAGCCCCTGATCTTCCTGAAGCCGGCTACCTCGGTCGTAGGCCCCAACACACCGGTGATCCTTCCCGCCATCAGCAACATGGTCCATCACGAAGCCGAACTCGCCGTGGTGATGGGACGGGTCGCCAAGAACGTGAAAGCCGAGGAAGCATCGACCTACGTGTTCGGCTACACCGCGGCCAACGACGTGACGGCCCGCGACCTCCAGCGACGCGATGGGCAATGGACCCGCGCCAAGGGCTTCGACACGTTCTGCCCACTCGGCCCCGCCATCGAGACCGAGCTGGATCCCCTGGAGAGACTGGCGGTGATAGGGCGGGTCAACGGCGAGGTTCGCCAGGCGGGCTTCACAGCCGACATGGTCTTCGGAGTGGCGGAGATCCTCGAGTACGTCACCGCGGTGATGACGCTGCTTCCCGGTGACGTGGTCCTGACGGGCACACCGGCGGGTGTGGGAAAAGTCGAGTCCGGGGATCTGATGGAGGTCGAGGTCGACGGGATCGGCGTCCTGGCCAACCGGGCGATGGGAACACGGAAATGAGCGTGCGGGTCCGGGTCGCTCCGTCGCCGACCGGCCATCTCCATGTGGGTACCGCCCGGGCCGCCCTCTACAACTGGCTCTACGCGCGGCACACCGGCGGCACGTTCATCGTGCGCATCGACGACACCGACGTGGCACGTTCCACCCGGGAGTACGAGGAGGGGATCCTCGACTCCCTGCGCTGGCTGGGTCTGGACTGGGACGAGGGCGTCGGGGTAGGCGGGCCTCACGGCGACTACCGGCAGTCGACGCGCTTCGAGCGCTACCGGGACGTCGCCGAGGGGCTGGTGGCAGCCAGAGCCGCCTACTACGACGACCGCGAGGCCGAGGAGCTGGATGCTCTCCGGGATCGCGCCCAGAAGGAAGGCAAGCACCCGGGCTACTACATCCGCCGGCCCACCGACGAGCGGACCGGCGGCGTGATCCGCTTCGCCGTCGACGCCGGCGTTGAGTTCGATGATCTGATCCGGGGACCGATGCGGTTCGAGGGGGCCTCGGTGGACGACTTCGTCATCCTGCGTAGCGACGGCACGCCTACCTACCACCTGGCGTCGACGGTCGACGACGTCGATTACGAGATCACCCACGTCGCCCGCGGGGAGGATCTGCTGTCGTCCACCCCCAAGCACATCCTGCTGACCCGCGCCCTGGGAGCCGAGCCCGCCCGATACGCCCATCTCCCGCTCCTCATCGGAGCCGACGGGAAGAAGCTCTCCAAGCGGCACGGGGCCACGGCCATCTCCGAGTTCCGGGCCCAGGGCTACCTGGCGGAAGCGATGGTCAACTATCTGAGTCTGCTGGGGTGGTCCGCCGGCGACGATCTGACGATGTTCGATCGCCGACTCGCCGTCGACCGCTTCGATCTGGCCGCCGTCCAGAAGAACCCGGCCGTTTTCGACGAGGAGAAGCTCCTCTGGCTCAACGGGGAGTACGTGCGGGCGATGGATCCCGGCGAGTTCGCCGCCCGGATCCGGCCCCTCCTGGAGGACCGCCACGGCGAGATCCCCGAGGAGAGGTGGGAGGCATTCGTGGAGCTGGTGCCGCTGGTCCAGGAGAGGACCAAGCTGCTCCCGGAGGCGGTGGATCAGGTGGAGTTCCTGTTCCGGGACGAGATCACCTATGACGAGCAATCGTGGAAGAAGGTGATGACCCGCGAGGAGGTGGCCACGGTCCTGGAACGGGCCGCGTCCGCTCTGGCCGCCCTCGAGGAGTGGGATGCCGCCGCCATAGAGGGTGCCCTGCGGGCGATCCCCGAGCAGCTCGATCTGGGGGCGGGGAAGGTGTTTCAACCGGTGCGGGTGGCCGTCACCGGCTCGTCGGTCAGCCCGCCTCTGTTCGAGTCCCTGGCCGTTCTCGGCCGGGAACGCTCTCTGGGGCGGATCGCCTCGGCCGGGGACATGCTCTAGCTCTGCCGAAACCGGGTGGGGAAGACACGTATCTGAGCCCTACCGGGCCTCTCTGTTCGAATATGCTCGTGTCCCGTCGAGTCCACGTGGCACATCCATGCTCGGGCGGGTGAAAGAGGAGGCCGCATGACACACCCGGACGATCGCCGACAACCGGAAGCGGACCCGACGCCGCGGCCGGTCCGTCTCGTCGGTCCCCTCGTGGACATGGTGGCGCGGGTCCGCGCCACCATCCACACCAAGTTGCTGGCCGGCTTTCTCCTGAGCGCCCTCCTGCTGCTGGCGATGGGCGTGCTCAGCATCGTGGTGATCAACGCCATGAACCGCCAGATGGACACCGTAGTGCGGCTGCAGCAACAGATGGATCTCGCCCGGCAGGGAATCTACGCCGTCACCGCCCAGAGCCACTACCGGGCCATGGCTCTGATCACCCGTGTCGACGCCTGGAACGACCGGATCGACCGGACCAAGGACGATTTCGCCGCCGACATGCGGGCCATTCGGGGCCTCACCGACGACGAGGGCATCCTGACCATCCTCGACCGGATCGAAGAAACCGATGTCAGGTTCGCAGCCGCCAGCGACGAGGTGCTGGCCTTCTACCAAGCCGGCGACCTCTCCCGGGCGACCGATGTCCACATCTCGGCGGAGCACGAGATCTCCCACGAGCTGGAGGACGACCTCAACGTCGTGCTGACGGAACTGGGTCAGAGTGTGGCCGCTGAGCTCGATGCCTTCCGGGGTAACCGCAGCTTCCTCACCACCACCGTTGCCCTCTTCTCCGGTGTGAGCCTCCTCACTGCGCTGGCTATGGGTGCGATCCTGTCGTGGTCTCTCATCCGGCCGGTGCGGACGATCGATCGTGCCCTCGCCAAGATCGCCGACGGGGATTTCGACCAGGTGGTCCAGGTTCCCAATCGGGACGAGTTCGGGCGGCTCACGGTCAATCTGAATCGAACCAGCACCCAGCTCGCCGCGCTATACAAGGGCCTCAGCGAGCTCAACGCCAACCTGGAGAAGACGATCGAGGAGCAGCTCACCCAGCTCCAGCGCACCGAGCAGCTCAGGCGCTATGTCTCTCCCCAGGTGGCCGATGCCATCCTTAAGGGTGAGGCGTCGGTGGCCTTCGCCTCGGTTCGACGCAACCTGACGATCCTCTACAGCGACATCCGTGGCTTCACTCAGATGGCCGAGAGGATGGAGCCGGAGGAGCTCGTCGATGCTCTCAACGAGTACTTCGGCGCGATGACCGAGCTGGTGTTCTCCAACGCCGGCACTCTCGACAAGTATCTCGGAGACGGCATCCTCGCCTTCTTCGGGGATCCGATCCCCTTCGAGGACCACGCCGAGAGAGCGGTGGCAACCGCCTTCGATATGCTGGCCGGTGTCGACCGTCTGCGTGCGACCTGGATGCGATCCAAGGAGGAGCTGTCGATCGGGATCGGCATCAGCACCGGCTACGTGACCGTCGGGAACATCGGTTCGGCGACGCGCACGGACTACACAGTGGTGGGCAACCACGTCAACGTGGCCGCCCGCTTGGCCACGGCGGCCAGCCCGGGACAGATCCTGGTGTCCGAGCGCACCCTGGCATCGGTGCGCCACCGGGTCGACTGGTCGCCGGTGGAGGATCTGGTCATGAAGGGCGTCCAGCGGCCGGTGCGGGTTTTCGCCGTGACCGAGAAGGCACCGGCCATCCCGGCAGAGACGTAAGCGCCTCCCATCCTGGCGCCGTTGGTTCCCCCGGTGGGTTCGGATACCATTCCCGCCGCAGGGCCCCGTCGTCCAGCGGTCTAGGACGCCGGCCTTTCAAGCCGGTAACGCGGGTTCGAATCCCGTCGGGGCTGCCGCTCGAAAGTCAGCGCTGGGAGCGACCCCGGTCACGCCACGTCAACCCTGGGTTCCACCCCACGGATACCGGGGGCCACAGCCCACGGTCCACCGCCGCGGTCACGCCACGTCAACCCTGGGTTCCACCCCACCGATACCGGGGGCCACCGCCCAAGGTCCGCCGCCCCGGTCACGCCACGCCAACCCTGGGTTCCACCCCACCGATACCGGGGGCCACCGCCCAAGGTCCGCCGCCCCGGTCACGCCACGCCAACCCCCGGTGGCTCGGCGAACCATCGAATGTTCAGGGCATGTTTTTGCCATGCTCGGGTAGCAAATACGGGCCGTTCAGTGGCCTCTGGCCACCTCCAGACCGGTGATGGCCGCCAGCAACTCGGCGGTCCGTTCCACCGAGGCGGCGGGGCCGAACCTCCCGGTGAGCACCCCCTCCAGCATGGCCTGGAGCTGGCGTGACACCCGGGCGTGGGCGGGTGTCGCCGGTCGGACGACGGCGTGGCGGAGCATGTCGGTGGTGAGGGCCAGGAAAGGGATCTCGTCACCCACCGTGTCGGCGGCGCTGCGCCGGGGCGGGATCTGGCCGGTGTCCCTGGCCATCTGCACGAGAGCGTCGTGGGCGAGGAGGTGCTCGAGCAGTCGCATCGCCTCCTTGGGTTGGTGGGCCTGCCTGAAGACGGCGTAGGCCATCCCGCCGGCCAGCGATGCTTGCGCTCCCTCGGGCCCCGCCGGCATGGGCAGGAACACGAAATGGTCGGTCAACTCGTCGAGGGTCATCCCGGTCAGCTCGGCCAGGGTCCGTCCCTCGTAGCTGCCGCCGAAGCCGATGGCCGCTTCTCCCGTGGCAACCAGGCGGATGGGCCGGTCCCACTCATAGGTGACGACTTCGGGCGAGACCACACCCGAGTCGAGGAGCCGGCGCAGGAAGCGGAGAGCGGCCACCGCCCGTCTGTTGTCGAGGGTTATGACGTCGCCGTCGATGACCCGCACCCCATTGGAGGCCAGCAGGGCCAGGAGGCAGTAGGTGGTGGTCTCCCCGCCTCGCGACCCCCCCGGAAACACCAGCGGGTGAGCGGGGCCACCGGGCAGGTCGGCAATCATCATCGCCAGGTTCGCCAGCTCGTCCCAGGTCGTGGGGGCGCGGGTGCCGGCGGCTTCGAGATGGTCCTGGCGTATCCACAGTCCGGCCACATCGGCCTCGGCCTGCACGGCATAGCTGCGGGTCTGATAGCAGTTGGTCGCCCCCAGCGGCTCGAGGATGTCCGAGACCTGATGGGAGCCGAACCATGCCGGGTCGAGTTCGTCCATCGGCCACAGGGCCCCGGCGGCGGCCAGCTCGGGCACCCACACCGAGTCGATGAGAGCGAGGTCGGGAGCACGTCCCTCGCCTACCGCCCGCCGGACCACCTCGAGGAGACTCTCCAGGGGGACGGTGGCCACGTTGAGGCGGGTGGTGTCGGGAGTGGCACGGCCGATCAGCGTCTCCCAGGGGCCTTCGGGCACCAGCAACCGCAGCTCGGGGCTGGGGGAGCGCCGGGTCAGCCAATGAGGATTGACGAACGACCCCCGTCTCCGGTGACGGATGATGACCCCCTCGTCGGCCAGTTCGGTGAGGGCGCGGGTCACGGGAGTGCGGCTCACCCCGAAGCGCTCGCACAGCTCGTGCTCGGTGGGCAACCGATCCTCGGGGTCGAAGGCCCCGCTCAGGATCTCCTCGAGGAGATGCGTCTTGAGCTGGAAATAGAGCGGGATGGGTTGATTGCGATCGATCGTCATCGTGGTTTGTCTGCCTGGAACGCTAATACTTCTTGACGCCGGCGACAGGCTACCGCTACATTTGCTATACCTGAATAACAAATCAGGTGCCGTCTCAGGAGGAGTGTCAGATGGGCAGCAGACGACCGATCGGGATCCTGGCAGTGATGATGGTGGTGATGGCTGCCTGTGGAGGGAACGGAGCGCCGGCCACCACGCCGGCGGCGGAGCCTCCCGACACCGAGGCACCTGCGGGCACGGAGGAGACCTCCCCGGACGAGCCCGCGGTGGGGGTATCCGGCTCGCTTTCCATCGTCCATACCTGGACCGGATCCGAGGAGGAGGCCTTCGAGGCGGTGCTGGCCGGGTTCGAGTCGGCCCATCCCGATGTGAGCCTGCAACGGGTTCAGATTCCGTTCGGGGAGCTCAACGCCCAGCTCACCCAGCAGTTCGCCGCCGGTTCGGCGCCCGACGTGACCGTCGCCCTCCCCGGCCTCATACGGCTCTTCGCGGCCCAGGGCTTTCTCATGCCTCTCGACGAACTGTGGGCCGGGTGGCTTGCCGACGGCTCCTACACCGAGCCCCTCCAGGCGATCGCCTCGGCCGACGGGACCCCTTACGGGGTGTGGTTCAAGGGGAACGTCAACGCTTTGGTGTGGTACACGCCGGAGAGGTTCGAGGCGCTGGGCCTCGACGTGCCCACCACGTGGGATGAGTTCACAACCGCTCTCGACACCATGCAGGAGGCGGGCGAGGAGCCGTTCGCCGTTGGTGGCGCCGATCCGTGGCCCCTCACCCAGTGGTGGGACCCGATCCTCGCCCGTGTGGGCGGAGCCGATGTCTTCAACGGTCTGGTCGACGGCTCGGTCGCCTGGGACGATCCCGGCGTGGTCGAGTCGTTCGAGGTCTTCGGTCAGTTCATCGCCGACTACTTCCCCGCCAACGCCCTCGACCGCGGGTTCGTGGAGGCCACATGTGCGCGGGTCGATGGGGCGGCACAGCTCCAGAACCAGGGCGCCTTCGTCAACCTGGTGGCGCGGGGCGAGTGTGACGACTCGCTCGTGCCCGGCGAGGACTATGCCTTCTTCCTCATGCCGAAGTACGACGAGAGCGCCGAGGAGGTCCAGTTCGTGAGCGGCGACTTGTTCGCGGTGAATGCCGACACGGCCAATCCCGAGGCGGCCCTGGCCCTGGCCGAGTATCTCGGCTCGGCCGAGGCGCAAGCGATCTGGGCCGAGAGGGGCGGCTTCGTGGCTCCCAACACCGGCGTTGCAGTGGACGTCTACCCCGACGTCAACGATCAGTCCGCCGCCGAGCTGTGGCCGTCGGATCCGTCGGTGGCGGCGGTCTACGACCTCGACGACTTCATCGGTGGGGAGATCCAGACGGTACTGCGCGAGTCCCTCCAGCAGTTCGTCCGGGATCAGGATGTGGAGGCGATAGTGGGCGCCATGGTGGAAGTGGACCAACGGGTCAGAGGCTGAGATCCCGGGTGAGCCGGCAAGTCGACTGATGACGGCCACGAAGCCCGAGGCCGAGCGGGACACCGCCGGCCGGCGCGTACCTCCCGCCGGCCGGCGCCTCGCCTACGCTTTCGTGGCGCCGCTGCTGGCGGCATTCGTCCTCTTCTACCTGTGGCCGGCTCTCAACACATTCCTGGGGAGCTTCTTCCGGTGGGGCCTGCTGAGACCGTGGGACCTCTTCGATCCGACGGAGTGGGACTTCGTCGGGGTGCAGAACTACGTCGACACGCTCACCAGCGCCCGCTTCTGGAACGCGGTCGTGAACACCGTGATCTGGTTGGTGGTCTTCCCGGTGCTGGTGACGGGGGTGTCGATGATGGTGTCGGTGATGATCTGGCAGGTGCCACGGGGGGGAGCGGCGCTGCGGACCGCGTTCATCCTGCCTATGACGATCTCACTGGCCGCCGCCGGGGTGATCTGGACCTTCATGTACGACCCCGACTTCGGGGTGCTGACACGCTTCGTGCAGTGGGCGGGGATCGACTTCGCCATCGACTGGGGTCCGGTCACCTTCCGCACCCGTGACTGGCTGTCCGATCCCGGTGTGATCGATCTCGGGTTCTCTCAGATCCGCCTCATCAACCTGTCACTCATCGTCGCAGGTTTCTGGGCCTTCACCGGGTTCGGGGTGATCACCTTCACTGCCGGCTTGACGGCCGTTCCCGACGAGCTGCTGGAGGCCGCCAGGGTGGACGGTGCCCGGGCCAGCCAGCTCATCCGCCATATCCTCATACCCCAGCTGCGGGGACCGATGACGGTAGTGGCCACGATCTCGGTGATATTCGCCCTGCGCACCTTCGACGTGGTGTGGGTGATAACCCAGGGTGGGCCCGCCCAGGATACGGAAGTCCTCGCCGTGCTGCTGTGGAAGCAGGCATTCGTCTTCCTTGACTCGCCGCAGGCGGGCCTGGCGACGGCCGTAGCGATCATCATGTCGGCGGTTCTGATCGCCGGAGCCTGGCCGTACCTGCGTGACCTGGCCAAGGAGGCACCGTGAACCGTCGGCGGGTGAGCATGGGTCTCCTATATGCCGGTCTGGTGGCATTCTCCCTCCTGTGGCTGGTGCCGGTCATGACGGCCTTCATGACGTCGATCCGACCACTCGACGAGATCCGGGGCGGCTGGTGGAACCTGGAGGGCGCCACCTTCACCTTCGCCAACTACGTACGGGCCTGGGATCAGGGTCTGTCCAACTTCGTGTTCAACACCTTCGTCATCACACTGGGGGCGGTGGCCGTGACCGTCGCCACGGGAGCCCTGGCGACCTACGCCTTCGTCCACCTCACGTTCCGGTTCAAGAAGGTGTGGTTCTTCCTGCTGATCACCACCATGATCGTTCCGATCCAGCTCATCCTCATCCCGCTGTTGCCATGGTTCCGGACCCTGGGCCTGGACCAGGGGGCATGGCAGTTCGTGGGAATCGTGCTCGTCCACACCGGCTTCGGTGCCGGCTGGGCGGTGTTCATGCTGAGCTCGTTCTTCCGGGAGGTCCCCAAGGAGATGCTGGAGGCCGGGCGGATCGACGGGGCCGGCCACTGGGATCAGTTCCGTCGCCTGGTCCTGCCGTTGGCGATGCCGGGGCTGGTGTCGTTCGCCATCATCGACTTCATCTTCGTGTGGAACGACCTACTGCTGGCTCTCACCCTGCTCCAACGCGACTTTCAACCCATCCAGGTGGGTCTCGCCAACCTCCAGTCGCCCCACCTCGCCCAACAGGACATCGTCTCCGCCGGGGCGATCCTGGCCATCCTCCCCCCGCTGGTCCTCTTCGCCGCCCTCAATCGCTACTACGTGCGCGGCCTGTTCGCGGGTGGGACGAAGGGATGACCCTTCGAGTCGCCGCCCTCCAGCTCTCCGCCCGGCTGGGAGACGTAGAAGGGAACCTCGACCGTCTCGAGCGGGCGGTAGCCGACCTCCCCGCGGCCACCGACGTGGCGGTGGCGCCCGAGCTCTACAACACCGGCTACGACCTCGATCTCCTGCGACGGCAGGGAAGGGAGCTGGCCGAGGGAGCCGACGGGCCCACCGTCGCCCGGATCACCGAGATGGCCCGGAGGTCGGGGCTCACCCTCGTCGCCGGCTTCCTCGAGAGTTCCGGGGGAGACCTGTTCGACTCGGTCGTCTCGGTGGGTCCCGAAGGCGCGCGCACGATCTACCGCAAGACGCATCTATACCCGGCGGAGCAGTCGCTATTCGCCGCCGGGTCCGAGCTGGTGCTGGACGGATCGGGAACGCCGCGACTGGGGCTGATGATCTGCTTCGAGCACGCCTTTCCCGAGCTCGCCTCCACTCTCGCCCTGGCCGGCGCCCAATTGTTCGCGATTCCGTCGGCCGTGCCCCGCGGATACGAGCACGTGCTCGAACTGAGGACACGCGCCCGTGCCCAGGACAACCAGGTGTTCGCGATCGGCTGCAACATGTCCGAGCCATTCTGCGGCCGGTCACTCATCGTGGATCCCCGCGGCGAGGTCGTTGCGCAGGCCGGCGAGGGAGAGGAGACCCTCGTCGCCGCCCTCGACCTCGAGGCGGTGGCGGCCGAGAGGCTGCGCGAGCCCAACCTGGAGCTGCGCCGCCCCGAGCTCTACACCTGAGGTGAATCGGGGCGCGGACTAGCCCACACGATCGAATATGGTCGGCAGGTCGATCCAAAGGAGGAGGATTCATGCGCAGGCTCATCGCCGTCATGGTGGGGGTCTTCATGCTCGCAGGCACCGCCGCCGCATCCCCGTTCCCCGAGTCCATCCCGCTGCCGGTGGGTTACCAGCCGGAGGGAGTCGATACCCGCGGCTCGACCGCCTATGCCGGCTCCTTGGCCGACGGGGACATTGTCACGGTCGATCTTCGTACGGGACAGGTCGTCTCCCTGGTGGACAACGATCCCGCCGACGGCCGGGTGGCAGTCGGGCTGGCGGTCGACAAGGGCCTGGTGATCGTCGCCGGAGGCCCTACCGGGAGAGCCTTTGTCTACGACGCCCGCACCGGGGACGAGGTCGCCGATCTGGAGCTGATCGACCCGGCGGCCGGTACCTTCGTCAACGACGTGGTCGTCGCCGGAGGAGCGGCCTGGTTCACCGATTCCTTCCAGCCCCAGCTCTACCGTGTCCCTCTGACGGGCGGCTCAGCCGGTGAGCCGGAGACGGTGGCGCTGTCGGGCCCGGCCGCCGACTTCGTCGCCGGATTCAATCTCAACGGGATAGAGGCCAGGGGCGGTGAGCTCATCGTCGTCAACAGCACCCGTGGGGAGCTGTACGCCGTCGCCCACGACGGAACCAGCCGCACCATCGACCTGGGGGGCGCGTCCGTGGCGGCCGGTGACGGGATCCTGCTGATCGGGAATCATCTGTACGTGGTTCGCAACCAGCTCAACCGGATTGACATCGTCGAGCTGTCCGCCGGTCTCGCCTCGGGCGAGGTGGTCGGATCGGTCACATCCGAGCTGTTCGACGTGCCTACCACGGTCGCCCATCACGGGAACCGCCTGGTCCTCGTGAATGCCCGCTTCGGCGTCCCGGATCCGGGCAACGCCGAGTTCGACCTGGTGCAGGTGCCGGTCCGTTGAGAGGCGGGTGGTGCCCGTCGAGCCGGTCCGCTCACCGAGACTTGACGGCGTGGACGGTGATAGCCGTCGCCACCTCCGCCTGGCGGGAGGGGCTGAGCATCTCACGCATCATGTCGATCAGCTCGGAGGTGAAGAGGGGGTAGCGGGCGGCATCCTCGAGACGGAAGGGATGCCGCTCCACCACCTCCACCCCGGTGAAGCCCACATTCTCCAGTTTCTTGGCGAAGACACGCTCCGCCAGGGCGCCGGCCACTCAACCCGCCCAGGCCGAGGGGTGGGTGAGGATCTCGGGCGGGAGCTCCTCCTCGGCCAGGGTCAGGTCCGACACACACAGCCGGCCTCCGGGTCGCAGGATCCGATACGCCTCGGCGAGCGCCCGGCTCTTGCGGGGGGACAGATTGATCGCCCCGTTGGACATCACCACGTCGGCGGAGCCGTCGGGGAGGTCGACGTCTTCGATCTCGGCCTGGATGAAGACGGCATTCTCCACCCCTGACTCGGCGGCGAGGCGGCGGCCGCGCTCGACCATGCTGGCGAGGAAGTCGACGCCGATGGCGCGGCCCTCCGGCCCTACCTCCCCGGCAGCCAGCAGGACGTCGATGCCCGATCCGCACCCGAGATCGACGACGGTCTCGCCCCGTTCCAGCCCCGCATGCTCCACGGGGTTGCCCACCCCGAGGGCCCACTTTCGGGCCTCCTCCGGCAGGCGGGCGAGCTGTTGGTCGGTGTAGAAGTAGGTGCCCGGTCCGTCGGGCGGGTCCATGTCCTCGTAGGCGTCCCGCACGAGACTCTGGATGTCGTCCTGGTACAGGAGGTCCTTGCTCATGGGGTTCCTTTCGAGTCGAGGTCGGTCAGGAAGCGATCGAAATGGGCCTCGAGGTCGGGGGGCAGATCCACGGGGGGACGGTGGGCGAGGAAGCTCCTCAACTCCTGCGCGAACTCCATCTCGCCACAGCATCTGCGGCAGAACGCCAGGTGCTCGTCGACTCGCTCCCGGTCACCCGGCGCCAGGCCCTCCTCGATGTACTCCCACAGCCGTCTCACCGCTTCCGAGCAGCTGATCATGTCGGCGCCGCCTTTCTCTCTCGCAGTAGCCCGTTGTCCTCGGCGTAGTTCCACAGCTCACGTTCGAAATGCTTGCGACCCCGATGCAGCCACGACAGCAGGGTGTTGAGCGGCACGCCCAGCATGCGCGAGACCTCCCGGGTGGCGATCCCCTCCATGTGGACCAGCACCAGCGGAACGCGGTATTTGGGCTGGAGCCGGTCGAGCACCTTCCAGACGTCGTCGTCTGTGAACGACTGGAGGAAGTCGACGTGGACGCTGTCGGAGTATGGCCAGGGGTCCTCCTCGGCGATCGTCCGGTAGAGGGAGTACTCGGAGACGTCGTCGATGGGTGTCTCGTCGAATCCGCTGGAGTCCCGCCGGAACCGATCTCGAGCGCAGTTGACGAGGATGGTGCGGAACCAGGACGGTGCCGCCACCGGGTCCCGGAGTTCGTCGAAGTTGCGGTAGGCCTTGGTCAGGCACTCCTGGACCACGTCCTCAGCCCGGTCGCCCGCCAGACGCCGGGCCAGCGAGTAGAGCCACGGGAGCTGCTCACGGGCGACCTCCTGGAAGCGAGCGCTTTCGTCGGTCATGGCCATACATCGACGGTATCGGCTATGTGAGGCTCCGCAAGTGTCACTCTGGCTTCCTCCATGCCCGGATCGGGAAGCCGAACGTCCCGAAGCTCCTCGCCTTCTCCTCGCCCGGAGCGCCACCGAAGGTGTCCACCGCCGGGCCGAACTCGACGTCGACCAGCCCCGCTGCTCGTATGAGCTGCTCCCACCCTGCCGCCGGCAGGGCCCCGGCTATTCAACCGGTCCACAGGTCGATGTCGCGCTGGGCCCCGGCGGGGATCGGCTTCTCCACGTAGATGTCGGCGATCTGGATGCGGCCACCGGGCCGCAGCACCCTTGCTATCTCCCGGTATGCCCTGATCTTGTCGGGAACGAGGTTGAGGACGCCGTTGGAGATCACCAGGTCGGCCCAGCCGTCGGGAAGGGGGAGGTCCTCGGCCAGTCCCTGCCGGAACTCGATGTTTTCGAGCCCCACCTCGTCGGCGGCCGCCTGTGCCCGCTCCAGCATGCTGGCGGTCATGTCGACGCCGACGACATCCCCCTCGGCTCCCACCGAGCGGGCGGCTATGACGGCGTCGAGACCGCCTCCCGACCCCACGTCCACGACCTTCTCGCCCGCCCGGGGAAGTCCCCAGTGGAAGGGGTTCGCCACGCCGGCGAAGGCCTCGATGATGGATTCGGGGAGCCCGTCGATGGAGGATGACGGATAGTCGAGCTGCTCGGTGGCGTGCCTGCCGGTGAAGAAGTGATATCCGGCAGCGGGATCGGCGGCGACCTCCCGGTACTTCTCCTGGACCCTGAGCCGGAGCTCGTGGGTGTCTACGGCTGGTTGCGATGTCATCGGTGATCTGCCTTTCGGTCGTGGACTCCGGCGGGGGAGCGTCCGGGCGGGACGCTCCCCTCGACCGGTCCTACACGACCTCCAGGGTGGTGTGGATGGGGACCTGCCCGGCCAGGCTGTCCCTCACCGGGGACGTGTCCTGGACGTACTGGCACAGCTCCTCGAGCTGCTCGGCGGTGGCGTTGGGACTCGACACCTTGCCCTTCGCCCTTATCTCGGTGAACCCGGGACGGGCGCCGTCCAGGCCGAGGAAGGGGCGGACGTCGAAGTCGCCCTCGATCTCGTACTCCATCGAGCTGAGCTCGATTCCCTTGGCGGCGGCGTTGGCGGCGTAACCCACGGCGTAGCAGAAGCCCAGTGCCTGCAGCAGCAGCTCCACGGCGTTGGCGCCGCGGTTGTTGCCCAACAGAACGGGGGGCTCGTCGCCCTCGAACTCGAAGGGTGCTGAGCGGCTCGTGTCCTGCTCACCGGCGTGGGCGAACGCTTCGACCCTGCCCGTGTTGTGGGTGCCGTCGTTCCATGAGCTCGTCGCCCGGAACTTGAACTGCCCCAACGACGGGTCGGCCTTGATGGCGTCGATCGTGGCGACCAACTGGTCGACGTCGATGCCGTTCGTGACGGTGACCTTGGTGGACATCGTCTCTCCTCTCGTGATCGTTGCGTACTGGCCGGCCTCACAGACAAGGACGCAGTGCGGTCCGCTGATATTGCGCGAGGAGGTGGTCGCCGGGGGGATCAGGCGACGGCAGCGTTCTGCCTTGTGTGATAGATCACAGTCAGGGGTCATTTTTCGCGACTTCGCCGGAGCTGCGGGGGCAGGCTTGATCCCCGCCACCTCTACACTCCGCACAGCCCCGCGATCATGGACGCCTTCACCTACTCCACCTTCACCGCCATCATGGCCTTCGTCGCCATCGG
>CAZTXD010000056.1:0-20637 GCA_964617995.1 uncultured Acidimicrobiaceae bacterium | reverse complement strand
TCCGTCGGCGGTGAACTGGAGGTCGCCTGCACCGAAGAACCCAAGACCCGCTAAGAGGAACGGCTCCAGCTCCTCACCGGTCTCGAGGTCCCACAGCCTGATCGTCTCGTTGCTGCCGACGGCGAGAAGCCGCCCGTCCGGGCTGAAGGCCAGCCCGAGGACTTCGACACTCTCGGCGAGCGTGAGTTCCTCTCCCGACGCCGGGTCCCAGAGGTGGAGGGATTGGGCCGCGGACCAGAGCGCTACCCGTCCGTCGGTCGGGTGGAAGGCCACCACAGCAGGGAATATCAGATCGAGGCGGGCGACTTCGGTTCCGCTGCTCACGTCCCACACCCTGGCGGTATGGTCGTCAGCTCCGGACACGACGGTGCTGCCGTCGGCATCGATGTCGACTCCGAAAACCCGCCCCTCGTGCCCGCTCAGCTCAGCGAGGAGCTGACCGGAAGCTGAATCCCAGACGGAGACGACGCCGGTGAAGCTGGAGGTGACGAAGCGCGCGCCATCGCCGCTGAAGCGCGCCCGGATGACGACGGTTGGATCGAAGACGGTGAACACCTCCCGTCGCCCCTCGGGCGATACATCCCACAGCCGGGTCTTCCCCACCTCGCGGGAGGCGTCGACGGTGGATGTGGCGACCCGACGCCCATCGGGGCTGAAGGAGACAAAGCTCACCCGCTCCTCGTGACCGGTGAGGACGATCTCCTGGCGCGCCGATTCGGCATCCCAGACGCGGGCCGCCCCGTCGTTCCCGGCAGTGACGACCTTGGTGCCATCGGGACTGAAGTCGACGGTGCACAGGAAGGCGTGATGCTCGCCGAAAGAAGTCAGCAAGTCTCCCGTTTCTGCGTCCCACACCCTTCCGAAGGTGTCGTTGGCGGCGGTGGCAATCCTGGTCCCGTCCGGACTCCAGCGCAGCTCACATACCCCGTCGTCCAAGGGGACATCGAGTAGCTCTGCACGGGATGACACGTCGTATACCTTGAGCCCGGAGCCCAGTTCCATCGGCCCGTTGACGGCCACGGCGAGCCGCTCACCCTCGACCGGGTCGAAGGCCACCCCGACCACTTGCAGCATGAAGGGCTCGAACCAGGGATCGTCGGGATCGGCAAGATCCCAGACGTAGAGCCCATCGGATGCGGTGGCCGCCACTCTGGTCCCGTCCAGGGAGAGGGAGCCGATGAGACCCGGTGCACCCATGGGTCCCAGGACTCTTACGGCCTCCCCGGTGCCGGAGTCCGTCAGACGAGCCGTGGCATCCAAGCTGACCGAGAGGAGCATCTCGCCACCGGTGCTCCACTTGACGTCGATGATCTCGTCGTCGTGCACATCGAAGCGGTCGAGGAGCGCGCCGTTGTCGGGGTCGTAGAGCCTGATGACTCCGTCGGAGGATCCCACTGCCAGCCGGCTCCCATCGGGTGAGAAGACCGCCGCCACCGAGCGGACGCCGGTTTCCTCCGGCTCGATGATCATCTCGAGCCGGTTCTCCAGGATGGCCCGATGTAACGCCTCCCGCGCCTCGCGGATCATACTGCCGCCCGTCTCCAGAGTGATGTTCGCCGCCTCCAGACCGAGCAGGATGCTGAGTTGGGGATCTTCGTTAAGGTTGGCGAGGGAGGCGGCGGCCATTTCCCGGGCCCGGGCCAAGCGCTCATTCTCCTCGGCTAATACGGTCTGCTGCTGTGCTCGTTCGGCCTCGATCTCAGCCACCTCAGTCTGACGTTGCGCTTGTTCGCGCTGGCTGAGGGCAAGGACGGCAAACCCCATGGATATCACGGCGGCAAGACCGAGCGCTCCGGTTAGCACGCGACGCCGGCGTGTGCGCTGTCGTTCCTCCTGGTCGGCGTGACCTCGGCTCTCTTCTAGGAACCGCCGCTCCTCGTCGGTCAGGGCAAGGGAAGTGCCATCGGCCCACTCCTCCATGACTGCAAGCCGGTTTCCGGTCAGCAGATAGCTTGCATCCTTGTCGTTGCGGCGCCACTCTCCGGCTGCGGCCGTCAGCCGGTCGTAACGGCGCAGGTCCTGGCGGGTCTCGTCGATCCACGACCGGAGCTGGTCCCATTCCTCGAGCAGGGCCTCGTGAGCTATCTCAACGATGGGCTCCCCGGTCTCCGGATCCTGGTCGAAGGTGACCAGACGATGGCGGCCCAGCTCACTGAGGGCCCGCTCCAGCACCGCTTCGTCCACGGGAAGCTGGTCGAGTTCGTCCCGAGTAACCCGACGCCGAGCTTGCAGCGCGTTCTCGGTCACTGCAACCAGACGCAGGCAGAGCTGGCGGGCTACGTCCTGTTCGATCGGTTCGAATCGATGGAGAATCTCGTCGGCGCGGCGGGACAGGCCTCCGGATATCCCTCCCGCCGCTTCATAGGCGTCGAGGGTGAGCGTGCCGCCGCGGCGGCGTTCGAAGAGGTCGGCGAGGGCGAACTGAAGGAGGGGGAGGGTGGTGGAGCGTGATCCGACGGCGTGGACCAGGTCGGCCACCAGGTCGGGCTCCACCGACACACCGACCCGGGCGGCAGGCTCGGTGATGACGGAACGGATCTCATGATCGGCTAGGGGCGGGACCAGCATCAGTGTCCGGTCGAGGAGGGGCCCTAAATGCGCATGGGCCATCAGCCGGTCGAGGAAGTCGGCCCTCACCGTGACGATCACGTTCATGTCCGAGCCGGGCCGAGTGACCAGCTCCGCCACCAGTGTCAGGAACTCGTCTCGCTCGTCGGCTTCTGTGAGAACGAACAGCTCCTCGAACTGGTCGATCAGGAGAAGCGAGGGCTCGGAGAGCTCCGATGCCAGCAACGACTCATCCGGCGAGCCGCGGAGACGGTTGGCCAGGTCCACCGGTGATCCCAGGTCGCGCACTTCGGTCAGCGCCTTCGCCAGAGAGATAAACGGACTGGACCCGGGGAACATGTCGATGATCGGCCACTCACCCGAGCCGGGAAGCGACCCCTCCCGTACTGCGGGGAGCAGCCCGGCTCGCACCGCGCTCGACTTGCCCGCCCCACTCGGTCCGGTGAGCACCAGCAGCCTTCCCGGGAGCTCCCGGACGGTCAGGCGCTCCAGCATGTTCCGGACCAGAGCCTCACGTCCGAAGAAGTCGGAAGCGTCGGCCTCATCGAAGGTTCGCAGGCCCTTGTAGGGGTTACGAACCACCGATGTTTGGATCGCTGCTACCCCGATGCTTATCCGCTCCTCCTCAAGGGCCGGATCTTGATCCAGGATCTGCTGCTCGAGAGTCCGAAGCTCGGCCGAGGGTTCGAGTCCGAGCTCTTCTGCCAGGGTTTGGCGTGCGGTGGAGAACGCTTGCAGCGCTTCGGCTTGCCTGCCGGACCGGTACAAGGCGTGCATCAGGATGGCCCACAACCGCTCCCGCAGCTGATGCTCGGAGAGAAGACGTCTCGCCTCGGGGATGGCGTCGTGGGCGCGGCCGGCGGCAATCATTGCCTCCAGCCGATCCTCGGACGCGGTCAGTCGAAGCTCGCTCAGACGGGATGCCTCCACCCGCAACGAGAAGGCGGAGTCGGCCAAGTCGACGAGAGGCTCCCCCCGGAAGAGCCCCAACGCCTCCTCGAATCTGTCGCGTGACTCCATCGGGTCGACACGTCGAAGACGATGAGCCTCGTCCAGCAGCTGCTCAAAGCGATGGCTGTCGACCTGGCCAGAATCAACGGTGAGGACGTATCCGGTGTCGGTGGCGGCGATCACATCCTCCCCACCTTCATCACGCAAGACTCGCCTCAGGTGAGCAACATGCGCCTGCACGGTCTTCCGACCCCCGGCCGGAGGCGACTCCCCCCACAACTCGTCGATCAGCTGGTCAGTGGACACCCCCTCCCCGGTGTGAACCAACAAAACGGCCAGGACGGTACGACGTTGTCGGCCCCCCAAACCCACCGGGCGGCTCCCAACCAGCACCTCCATCGGACCAAGGAGGCGAAACTCCATCTTTCGAACCTAGCAAACCGTGCAGGCCCGGGGCGTTGAGCCTTTCAGATGGTCGAGATCGACGTGGTGGGCTCCGTAGCCTCTTTCACCGCGACCGGCCCGGGCTGACCTGACCCCACCAGCCGCCGGTTTCCCTTGGCCAGCCCTCGTACCCCAACGAACGCCGAGCGCCGCCTGGCTTCCGTCAGGAGGAGGAAGATGGAGCAGGGGCCGGTAGCCACGTAGATCGAGACACTGTGGAGCCCCGGCAGTTCTGAATCTCGCCTCTCAAGGTCGTGGTAGTACCGCCTCATGGATTTCCTCCTCGGACGGTGATGCTGCGGACGGTGCCGGCGTCCCCGTCGACCACGACCATCTCGCCGTCGGTGAGCCTCGACGTGGCCGTGCCGGTCCCCACCACGGCGGGGATGCCATGCTCCCGGGCGATGATCGCCGGGTGGGAAAGGACCCCGCCGGCGTCGGTGACCAGGGCTCCCATGGTGGGGAAGACGATGGACCACACCGGCGATGTCACCGGGGTGACCACCACGTCACCGGGGCGGATCTTGGAGAAGTCGTTCTCGTCGTGAACTATCCGGGCCGGGCCGTCATAGCGACCGGACGAGGCAGGCACCCCGACCAGAGTCCCGTCATCGTCCCCGGCCGGCTCCTCCCCGAAGTTCTCGGCCACGGCCCACATCGCTGCCTCGTTGACGAAGCGGGCCGCTCTTTGCAGGGCTCGCAACGGGGGTTCGACCTCGGAAGTCGGCCCGTAGCTATCCGGTCCCGGGTTGGCCAGTGACCACAGCCACTTCCCCTTGCCCTCTCTGGCCATCGGGCGTAGGTCGCTCCCGTCGAGCAGGACGGCCCTCATGTCCGGTATGCCCACGTAGAAGACGTCATCGGGCGTCTCGATCTGGGTTCGCTCTGCCAGACGGCGCCCGAACTCGAGAACGAGATAGCGACCCAAGGCGATCTGGCTGCTGGTGGTGAGCCATGCATTGTCCTCCCGCACCGGGTACGCCTCACGGGCCCTGGCCAGATGCTGCTCAAACTCGGCCAGGTCGGATGGTGAGCGGTGGCGGAGGAGTTCCCGTGCCCTCTTCTCGGCGGCCTCTCGTCGCTCTGTGGCCAGGTGCTCGGCGGCCAACGGGTCGATTCCGCCTTCAACGTGGTGGGCCACCAGGCCGAGCAGGGTCTCCGGTCGCTCGGCGAGAGTTGGGCTGGCCACCTCATATTCCAGCGCCCTGTGGCCCGCGGCGCGTACCAACTCATCGAAGGCTCCACCAAACTCCGGTGAGAAGCTCCTGATCCTTTGGATGTCAGGACGCCCAGACGTGAGCTCGGACTTGACGGACTCGTCGGAGGAAGCCAGAGACACCAGGGCGGCCATCCTGCGCCCCGGCTCCGTCGAAGCCTCCGAAAGCCCTTCGAACAGCTCGAGGGCCTGACGGGTGCTCCACCCGAGCAGCCTGTCACAGGTCTGGAAGAAGCGATAGAGGACAAGGGTGACGGCCACACCGAGCCGGGTATGGACCAATCCGGCGCCTCGGACCTCGTCCAGGCGATGGTCGAGCTCGGCAACCAGGTCGGAATCGCTCAGCGATGCGAGATCCAGCTCGAGGGCTCTCTCGATGTCAACCTCGATTCTCGGCCGCCACTCGTCCTCCCATCTCGCCAGATGCGCGCCGGCCAGGTCGGTGTCGATTGCCTTTCGGGCCGCTCTGGCCCGACGTCGGATGGTGGGGTGCAGCTTCATCGCCAGGTAGAGAAGCCACCGGGGCGGAACTCGCTCCGGACCGTTGGCGCGGGGACGGGGTGTGCCGACCGGGCGGACCTGGGCGTAGGTCCAGCCTCCGATGATGGCGAACTCGATGTCGTCAACCATGACCCCGTACTCACCGAAGACGACCGGGAACGAGGTTCCCTCAAACAGTGTCGTCGACAGTGGAGACGGGGGACGGGGCTGGTGTGTGCTGTCACGCATCCACGACCCGGGAGGGACCTCGATGGGGATGGGGACCAGCGTCTCGGTTTCGACGGTGGTGATGGGCCGCGCCTGAAGTAGCACGATTGACCCGTCGACAAGGGCCCATTCGATGTCCTGGGGACCGTCCGACAGCGACTCCACCGTCGACGCCAACTCCGCCACGGTCAGGGCCTGGTCAGGGTCGAGCACGTGAGGGGAGTCGGGAGCTGTGAGCCCGGTTGTGTCGACGAGCCAACGCTCCGGCTCGGCGCTACCCGAGACGAGAGCCTCGCCCGGGCCTGCCACCGCCTCCACGATGGTGACCCGCCGTCCGGAGACAGGGTCGACAGTGAAGGCGACGCCCGCGGCGTCGGCGTCGACCATCTGCTGGATCAGGACCGAGACCCCCTCCGCCGCGGCCGAAGCCGCCCGGTAGGCGCGCACCCGATCGGACTCGCCCGACCGGTGAGTGCGGAGCACTGCGGCCGCCAGCTCCTCTGCGGAGACGTTCAGCGTGGTGAGGTACTGCCCGGCGAAGGAGCGGTCCTCCCCATCCTCGTCGGCTGCCGAGGATCGAACCGCCCAGGGGCCGCTACCCAGGATGTCCTCGACCCGTCCGGCAAGAGACTCGAAGTCCTCCTCCTCGGCCTTCGGCAGTGCCGGGGCAGGTATCACCACACCGCCGGGCACCGGCAGACCCGCCCGGCGCAGCCGGGCCAGGGTGGCGGCCTTGCCCCCCACGTCAGCGGCATCCGGGGGGACAGGGTTGTCGAGGTCGATGAGAGGCAGGAGGTGCTCCCTCATGCGGACCGTCTCCCCTCCGCGGCGTTGTTGGCCCGGCGGATGGAAACCACCATGGCCTCCGCCGCCCGCCGCACCGCCGCCGCCGCTCGCGACGGGTCCAGTTTGAATCGGTACCGGTAGATCAGGTACGAGGCAGAAGAGATCAGGTGACGAAGCATGGCGAACCATTCGGTGGCCTCGTCGTCGCCCAGGTCGGGAAACTCGGTGCGAAACACCTTCCAGTAGTAGGCGTCCCTGCTCAGATCGGCAGTGGCCAGTTCGGGGTCGCTCATCACCATGGAGAAGATGCTGGAGAAGATGTCGCGGTTCCTCTCGATGAACTCGAAGTGGGCCTCGGCAGCCTCGATCCACTCGGAGACCGTTGACACCTCGGGAGAGGGAGGTCCCTTCAGTCGCCCGCCTATGTGCATGGCGGCCTCGACGATGAGATCGCGCCGGGAGGGGAAGTACCTGTAGAGGGTCCGGTGGGTGATGCCGACCCGGTCGGCCACCTCCTGCATGGAGAAACCGCCTCCGCGGCGCTCGATGAAGAGGTCGAGCGCCCCTTCGATGATGGCGTCGCGGGTGGCCTGGGTGTGACGGGTGAGCTCGGTGACTGTCATAACTATGTCGCTAATGTCATGATTATGACAGACAGCGGCCGCGTCGCCAACCCCCAGGGCGAGCACCGGGTTGGAGCGTTCTGGGAGCGGGTCGTGTTGGCATCACAGTCGGCAGCAAGAGCGAAGGGGGTGTGGTGTGATGGCAGATCACCGCGTTCTGAAGACCGTCATGGGATGCCGTGCAGGCGGGATCCCACCTACCGCGCAGTTTTCGACCGGCGTTGACAACCGACGAGGACAAGCAACGAAGCTACGACCGAGATAGCGATGCGCGTAGCTCGACTCATCCCGACGTGAATGTACCGATGGAAGCACAAAGTGCCGTGATGTGCGGCCTGAGCCGGGCCTAATCTCGGCTGGATGGAGGACTCGTTCGTACCGCCGGGCTTCGAAGTCCCGGATACCTACGCCTGGTCTCAGTTTCACCTGGAACCGTTGGGCGAGCAACACAACGACCGTGACCACGCTGCGTGGATGGCGAGCATCGACCACATCCGGTCTACTCCCGGATTCAGCGAACAAGAAGAGCCGGATTGGCCGGCAGCCATGACGTTGGAAGCGAACTTGGAGGATCTGGTCCGACACGCCAAGGACTTCGAGGAGCGCAGGGGCTTCACCTACTCGATCCTCGAAGGTGATGATGTAATCGGCTGTATCTACATCTACCCAGATCGCAGCCCGGACCACGACGCGTGGGTCAGTTCATGGGTGCGTGAGAGTCACGCCGAGTTGGATGCGGCGGTTCGGGAGGCGTTGTCAACGTGGATCGATGAGGAATGGCCTTTCTCGAATCCGTACTACGCAGGGACAGACGGTTCGCGCAACCAGCTCTCGCAGTGCACGGACCAGCTCTAGTCTCACCGCACCATGACCCCTGCCGCGCGCGTCCTTCGAATCGGACCTCGATCGGTTCCTGTGGTGCTCCCCAACAGAAGGGATGCCCGACTTCATACCGCTGCCGTCATCATCTCGATCCATGTGATCGGGATCACCGCGCTCGGGTTCCGGGTGTCGGTGCCACAGATCATGGTGGCGATCGGAACCGCGGCTCTCATCGACGTGGGGATGACACTTCGGGTCAGCGGAAAGCTGGTCTGGCCGGCGAGTGGCATGCTTACCGGGAGTGGGGTGGCCCTCATCCTCCGGCTGGTGGGCATGGATAGCGGGAGTTACTGGAGTTGGCAGGGCTGGTACTGGTTCGCCCTGGTGGCCGGTTTCTCCATTCTCACCAAGTACTTGATCAGATATCGGGGAAGCCACGTCTTCAACCCGTCGAATCTCGGCCTGGTCGTCGCCTTCCTCGTCCTCGGCAGTGGCCGGGTCGAGCCACTCGACTTCTGGTGGGCACCGCTCCGACCCTGGATGATCGTGGCCTACGCGCTGATCATCGGCGGGGGATTCCTCATCACGCGGCGACTCGACCTGTTCGAGATGGCCGCAGTGTTCTGGGTGGTTCTCGCCGCCGGCCTGGGTGTGCTTGCGGCTTCAGGTCATTGCCTGACCGCCTCCTGGTCTCCGACCCCGGTCTGTGGGGATCGTTTCTGGAGGGTGCTGGTGACGTCACCCGAGGTGCTGGTCTTCCTGTTCTTCATGATCACAGACCCCAAGACGATTCCCTCGGGACGGTCGGCCCGGGGGGCGTTCGCCGCCACTCTGGCGCTGTTCGCCACCCTCATGATCGCCCCCCATTCACTCGAGTACGGAGCAAAGGTCGGTTTGTTGGCGAGCCTGGTGCTCTGGAGCCCGCTCCGCGGTGTCTTCGACCGGTTTCTCGCCGACACCGGCGCGCATCGGTGGAGCATCGCCGATCTCGCCGTCCGGCTCGATCGCCCCAGCGCGGGGAAGGTGTTCGTGGGAGGCCTGGTGATCGGCGTGGGCCTGGTGCTGGTAGCGGTATCGATCATCGCCGCCGGGCTTCCCGCCCAGAGGCCCGCGCTCGCCGCCAGCCCTGCCGGGGAGGTCCAGGTGGAAGTCGACCCGGAAATCCTGCCCGACGTGGAAGTCGACGACTCCGTGCACCGCCTGGACATCGCGATCGACGACGAGTTCGTCGACGTCCTCGCCCTCACGCTGGCGGAGAACCTGGCCATCGAAGCCGGTGCCATCCGAACCGCCGACGGCAGCCTCCTTGCCGCCGCGGTGGGGGGAAGCCGCCTCGACGAGGTGCAGGCCCGTCTCGACACGGCGTTGACCACGGGGGAGCGACGGGTCGACGAGTATCGATTCGAATCGCTCGAGCTCAGCCTCCACGAGGCACCCGATGGCCAGGCTTCCGCCGGGCTCGTCTTCATCGCCTCGGGGTCGGTCGACCGGGTCCTCCTCGATGCGATGGGTGTCGAACAGGATCGGTCGACAGAGCCTGTCCGGATGGAGTTCGTCCTCCGCCAACTGGCCGGTGATCGCTGGCTCATCGTCGAGGGCGAAGAGATCGGTTGAGTCAGGCGCAGCTCATGACCGTGTCCGGTTCGAGCAGAAATGGGGGGAGATAGGCGGGGATGCTCGAGAAGGGGAGCACGTCGGGATGGAGGTCGATCCCGATGCTGTCCCTCATGAAGCGCCGGCGTGCCTGGATGCGATCCCACGCCCGGGAGGCTGAAATCCTGATAGAGGACGACACGGGTGGAAAGGGGAGCCGCCTCTGCGACTCCGACGCATTCGTTGCCGACCACGAGCGCGGGCTCGACGTCGGCGCTCACGATGAGCACAGCCTCCTCGAATCTCGGGTCAACCCGGTCAGGTAGGAGATGTTGGCGGTGTGCTCGCGGTCGGCGTAGACCACGATGAAATCGAACCCGTCGGCATCGGCACGTTCTCTCAACCCGGCTAGTCGTCGGGCGTAGACCTCTTCGGGAATCTCGGGGATCACGTCGGGAGCCCCGAACTCGGGGAGATCCGTGCTCGTCAGTCGTGCCCCTTGGCCGGTCATGGCGCGGTCAGTCTCGCCCCGGGAACAGAGTCGAGACGACAGGGCTGGTGCGGTCGATGCGGACGAGACTGTTGGCCGGCACATCGAGCCACGGTCCGGTCTCACCATCGGGCCAGATGACCCGCACCTCTGCCGAGTCGGCATGCCCGAGACCGAAGTGGCGGGGAACCAGCTGACCACCGGCGTGTCCACCTCCGATGGTCACCTCGGCGCTGGTGACGTGATTGCCGATCCTGGCCTCGACCCAGGCGCCGACCGCGTCGGAATTGGGAGGAAGCTGAACCAGGTCCACTGCCAGCCAGTTGCCGGTCGCCCCTATGTTTCTCCAGACCTTGACCGTCTGCCGTCTCTCCACCACGACGATGTCGAGTCTTCCGTCGAGATTGAGATCGACCATCGCCGCGCCGCGGCTCCTCGCATAGTCGACCAGATCGGCCGCCCCGGCCCCTTCGACGAATGTCCCGTCGGGCTGAGCGATGAGGAGGTTGTTCGGGTCGTCCATGGCGAATTCGGGCATCGAGTCCACGTTGCCCTTGGTCACGAAGAGGTCGGCGAAACCGTCGTTGTTCACGTCGCCGAACTCGGCGTGCCACGCCGTCGAAGGACGGTTGGTGTCTCCGACGAACGGGCGATGCGCCGTCACCCCCACCGCCAGCGCGATGTCCTCGTAGGAGGGGCCGTCCGAGCCTTCGACGAGGGTCTGGAGCTTGTTGTCGCCCTGGCTCGTCAGGAACACCTCGGGGGTTCCGTCACCGGTCAGATCGTGGCTTGCGATCCCCATCCCCCAGATCTGCATCGTCCGCCATCCGTCGTCTTCCGTGTACAGCCGTGGAGGTTGCCCGGGCCGCACACGCCACATCTGCTCGTGGCCATCGGTGTAGTAGTGGCGGTCGTTTGTCACCCTCAGATCGCGTTCACCCTCCCGGCTCCAATCGCTGAACAGGATCGAGAGCGTGCACCATCCGGGAGACAGGGGCGTTGGCTCCCCATAGGAGGTTTCGGTCTCCGGGCGAATCAGGTAGTGGTCGGCACATCCGTCTCGGGTGGTGAGGTCATCGTGGGCGAGGTAGTTGCCGAAGGCCAGCGTGGGGAGCGCCTGGTCTCTCTCCCACGTGGCGCTGAAGGCGGCGGTCCAGTCGTCGCCGGGGGCGATGTCCCACAGTTCGGTGGCGTCCTCGAACCCGCACCGACCTGTGCCACGCAACATCACGTTCTCCCCGACGCGGAGCACGGCGAGGTCGGTGATGCCGTCGGAGTCGATATCGATCGGATACGCCCCTGTCACCGCATCGAGGTCGACGACGTTCGACCGGAGCCGCTCGAATCGGAGCTCGCCACCGGTTTCGCTCCGGTTTACGTAGAGCCCGGCCGGTTCGCTGCCCCCGGCGATGTACAGGTCGGGGAGGAGATCGTGGTTGCAGTCGAACACGGCCACACCCCCTCCGACGAAGAACTGGAATTCGCCGTCGTAGACGTGATCGAGCCCTGACGCCGCGGACTCGTCGACGAATCTCGGAGCAGGCATGGCCCCGGTCGGCGCATCGCCCTGGATCATGGCCGAGATCAGCAGCACGACGCCCGCGGTCGCGACGGCTCCGACGAGTATCCCGGCACCCAGCAACAGGAGGCGACCCACGGGCGATCTGGTCCTGGCGTCGCTCACAGCTCTTGCCTCCGCTGGGCCTCCAGCCGACAATGCCCGTCACGTCGGATGGAAGGACAGCGTTGGGAGATGGAACGGAAGCCGTGAGGTGGGGGGTCATCAGCACTGCCCGAATCGCCACCGAGAAGGTCATCCCTGGAATGAAGAAATCCCAACTGAGCAGGGTCGACGCCATCGCGTCGCGCTCGCTCGACACGGCCGAGCGTGCCGCCGGGGAGCTCGGCGTCGAGCGGGCGTATGGCTCCTACGAGGAGCTGCTCTCGGATCCGGACGTCGAGGCCGTCTACATACCGCTGCCGAACCATCTGCACCTGGAGTGGACGAAAGCCGCGGCGGCCGCCGGCAAGCACATCCTCTGCGAGAAGCCGCTGGCGATGACCGCCGGCGAGGCGCGGGAGATGGTCGAGATCTGCCATTCGGCGGGGGTCCTCTTGATGGAGGCCTTCATGTATCGGCTCCACCCGATGTGGGTCAAGACCAAGGAGCTGATCGACAACGGTGCGATAGGAGAGGTGCGTGCGGTCCAGACCGTCTTCTCGTACTTCAACGACGACCCGACCAACATCCGCAACATCCCGGAGGTCGGGGGTGGCGCCCTCTATGACATCGGGTGCTACGCCATCAACGTCGCCCGTCTCATATTCGGGGGCGAGCCGGGCGAAGTGAAGGCCTCGGTGAGGAGGGACGAGGTCCTGGGAACCGACATCGTCACCTCCGGGCTGCTCGACTTCGGTGGACGTCACGCGACGTTCATCTGCTCCACGCAGCTGGAGGCGAACCAACAGGTCGACATTCTCGGGACCGAGGGAAGGCTGGTGGTGGAGATACCGTTCAACATCCCGCCCGATCGTCCGACGAGGGTGTTGCAGATCGCAGGGGGAGCCCCTCCGGTCGATCCCGGTGTCGAGGTTCATGAGCTCGCCACCGCCGACCCGTACACGGTGCAGGCGGACGCCTTCTCGAAGTCGATCCGCTCCGGTACACCGGTTCCCGTGGCTCCCGACGATGCGGTGGCCAATATGGAGGTCATCGAGCGAATCTTCGCCGACGCGGCGGGGTAGTGCCCCGCCCGACGACGACTGCCGCGTTCAGGACGGCCAGGGGGCGCCGCTCGCGACGTCCTCGTCCTCGACGACCCGTTTTCGCGCATCGAACGGCGGGTTTTCCGCTCGTTCCATGCGCGAAAACGTGGGGTTTGACCCGCCTCCCGTCGAGCGAGACCTCTGGCTCGCCGAAATGCGCCGCCGGGCACGCGCGACTCACGACTAGTGCCCAGATGATGCCGGGGCCGGCTCGGTCCTGGTCCCGCTGAACACGTTGGGGTTGGCGATCACCTCGGCGAACACCAGCTCGGAGGCGCCGATGAGCGCCGAGTCGCCACCGAGTTCGCTGCGTCGGATAGAACACGACATCCAGGGAGCGCTGAGGGCCATCTCTCTGGCCCCCCTCTCGATCGACTGCTCCAGGAACGGATACAGGACGTGGAAGAACCCGCCGATGACCACCAGGTCGGGGTTGAACGTGTTGATCAGGTTCCCGATGCCGAGTCCGAGCCAGCGTCCGATCTCGTTCAACGCCGTGAAGATCTTCGGGTCTCCCGAGTGGGCGCGCCTGAGAACATCCTCGATCAAACCCTCGCGCGGCGAGTCAGCGGAGAAACCGGCGAGTTGGGCCAGAGCTTCCTCACCCACTTCGGTCTCCCAGCATCCAACCGCGCCACACCGACACTCACGTCCCTCCGGATTGACCATGGTGTGTCCGGCTTCCCCGGCGTAGCCGGCGGTCCCCAGCATCGGCTTGCCGTCGTAGATGATGCCGATCCCGACACCCACTTCACCGGCGACGAAGATCAGGTGCCGGTTCCTCCCGACGGCACCGCGGCGATACTCGGCGAGCGCACCGAGATCGGCCTCGTTGGCCATCATGACGCGCCCGGCCCCGAGCTCCGATGCGATCATGTCTGCCAGGGGAACGTTCGTCCATCCCAGGTTCGGGGCGACGTGCACGAATCCGTCGTGGCGGCGGACCACCCCGGCCACGCCGACACCGACACCGACGAAGGCGTGCCCCTGGGGGAGAGCATTGAGAAGGGGAGTCGACAGCTGGGCCAGCCGCTCGACCGTCTCCTCGGGGGTCTGTGACCGGGCCGTGGTGGTTACCCTCGCCTTCTTGAAGATGTGACCGCCCAGGCCGACAGTGGCTACCGCCATCGAGTCGACTTCGAGCTCGACGGCGAGCACCACCGCACCGGCCGGGTCGATCCTGGCGACCGAAGATGGTCGCCCCGGGCCGGATGTCGTCGTTTCCCGCCCCTCCACCACCAACCCGCGTCGGGTCAATTCGCCGATGAGGTCGCGGATCGTGGATCGGTTCAACCCGGTCTGCTCTGCGAGTTGGGAGCGGGTGAGCTCGCCGGAGAGGTGGAGACGGTCGAGCACTGCGGACAGGTTGTGGCGCCGGAGCTCCTCCGAGGCCACTCCCCGTCTCCGTCCTGACATGTCCGAGATCCGACCTTCGACCAGCATCGGTCCTTTTGTTGAGGGAAACACAATATATGCCCACCGCCTACAGCTCGGCCCGAGGAGCGCCTGAAAATACCAGGCTACAAATCCCCTCAATTTGTTGCAGGCCAGAACAATCTATGAGTAGGCTCACGCCGACGCCATCCGGAGCTGGGCGGGGCCACCCCACAGCGGGGGTCGACCGCCGGCTCTGAGGCAACCCAAGAGGAGGAAGAGATTGAAGAAACACGGATATCTGATCGCCCTCATCGCCATCCTCGCCATCGTTGTGGCGGCTTGTGGCGGTGACGGGGGCACTGACACGACGGATGGTGCCTCGGACACCACGGCGGCAACCGACACGACGTCGGCTCCGGACATCACCGAGCCGGCGACCGACACCACCACTGCCGGCGACGACGAGCTGATCATCGGTGTCTCCTGGAACAACTACAACGAAGAGCGCTGGGCACTCTGGGACGAGCCCGCGATCCAGGCGGCTCTCGATGAAGCTGGAGCCACATATATCTCGGCCGACGCCGGGTCTTCCGCCGAGCAGCAGCTCACTGACGTGGAGAACCTGATCACCCAGGGTGCGGATGCGTTGATCATCCTCGCCCAGGACGGCACGGCGATCCTTCCCGCGGTGCAGAGCGCACTGGACCAGGGGATCCCTGTGATCGCCTACGACCGACTGATCGAGGACCCCGGGGCCCTCTACATCACGTTCGACAACATCGGTGTCGGCAGACTGCAGGCCGAGGTGGTCTACGACATGGTGCCGACCGGCAACTACGTGATCATCAAGGGCAACGCGGCCGATGCCAATGCCGACTTCCTGCGGGAAGGCTATGAGCAGGTCATCGGTGACGCCGTTGACGCCGGCGACATACAGATCGTCTTCGAGGAGTACACCGACAACTGGGATCCCGCTCTCGCCCAGAATCACATGGAGCAGGCACTCACCGCCAGCAACAACGACGTGCAGGCCGTTCTCTCCGAGAACGACGGCATGGCCGGTGGCGTCGTCGCTGCCCTCGAGGCACAGGGTCTGGCCGGTCAGATCCCCGTGTCCGGTCAGGACGGCGATCAGGCTGCCCTCAACCGGGTGGCGCTGGGATCGCAGGCGGTCGACGTGTGGAAGGACGCCCGTGAGCTCGGTTCCGCCGCCGGTGCTGCCGCGGTGGCTCTGGCACAGGGAACGGCTCTCGGTGACGTCGAAGGCGTGGTCCAATTCGACTCCCCGGGTGGCAACTCGATGACCTCGATCCTGCTGACCCCGATTGCGATCACTCAGGACAACCTGAACCTCGTGCTCGACGCCGGCTGGATCGACGAGGGCACACTGTGTCAGGGAGTCGCGGCCGGCTCTGTGGACGTTTGCGGATAAGCGAACCGACCACGGAGAGATAGGTTGACGAAACACGGCGCCCCCGGTCCCGGACCGGGGGCGCTGTCTATTCTGACGACGGTGACCCGATGAGTGTGACTGAGGCTCCGACCACCGAGCAGGAACGGGTGCCGGACCAGCCGGTTCGGAGGTCTTTCAAAGCCCTGGTGCGATTGACCGAGATCGATACCCGGATGCTGGGGATGATCGCACTCCTCGTCGCTATTTGGGTGGGCTTCCATTTCTTGTCCGGAGGCACCTTCCTGACTCCACGCAACATGTGGAATTTGACGGTGCAGACCTCGGTCGTGGCCATCATGGCCACGGGCATGGTCCTTGTGATCGTCTCCCGGAACATCGATCTCTCGGTGGGGTCCATGCTCGGGTTCCTGGGGATGTTCATGGCCCTGTTGCAAGCCCAATGGCTTCCCAACCTGATCGGCTTCGATCAGTGGTACACATGGATGATCGCGCTGGGAGCGGGCCTTCTCCTGGGAGCGCTGCTCGGGCTACTGCAAGGCGCGGTCGTCGCTTACGCTGCCGTGCCTTCGTTCATCGTGACGCTCGGTGGGCTTCTCGTATGGCGAGGGCTGGCTTGGGTGTTGGCGAGTGGACGGACCATCGCTCCCATGGACTCGACGTTCCAGTTGCTCGGAGGGGGTGCGAGAGGAACCGTCGGTGGCACTGTCAGCTGGATCATCGCCGGCGTGGCTTGCGTCGCCATCGTCCTGCTACTGGGATTGAGAAGACGAACCCGTCTCAAGTTCGGTTTCCGGGTTCGACCTATGTGGGCAGATGTCGCCCTCATGTTGGTGAGTTGCGCCGCCGTGCTCTTCGCGGTCTGGTTCCTCAATCGCAATTTCATGCCGGAGGGCTTGGCGATGGCATATGCCGAGAGGAGTGGTCTCGATTGGCCAGCCGAAGGCTTGAACATCTCGTTTGGGCTCGCCAACCCGGTGTTGATCGCGATCGGCACCGCGATCGTGATGACCTACATCGCCACGCGGCGCCGTTTCGGCCGATACGTCTTCTCCATTGGCGGGAATCCCGAGGCCTCAGCTCTGGCCGGGATCAAGACCAAGCGCACCATCGTGATGACTTTCATGCTCATGGGCACCCTGGTCGGGCTGGCGGCGGCGGTACAGGTAGCCCGGCTCAACTCGGCCACCAGCGGTCTGGGAACACTCCAGGAGCTGTACGTCATTGCCGCTGCCGTCATCGGAGGCACCTCCCTTGCCGGGGGTATCGGATCTATCTTCGGAGCCGTTCTCGGTGCCCTCGTGATGCAATCTCTCCAATCTGGCATGGTCTTCGTGGGAATCCAGACCGCACTGCAGGACGTGGTCATCGGCGCGGTTCTCGTTGCCGCGGTTGCGGTTGACGTCTACTACCGGAAGAGGTCGGAACGATGAGGGAGAACGGCACCCCACTCGTGGAGATGAAGAACATGAATGTCTCCTTCGGTGGTGTCCATGCCGTGGAGGACGTCTCCATCGATCTCTACCAGGGCGAGGTGCTTGGTCTGGTGGGGGGCAATGGCGCCGGCAAATCGACATTGATCAAGACGCTCTCGGGGGCGCAGGAGCCCGACTCCGGACAGGTCCTGGTCAATGGTGAGCCCGTGACGATCGACAACCCGAGGGATGCCAAGACCTACGGGATCGAGACGATCTACCAGACCCTGGCCCTGGCCGAAAACATCGATGCCCCCGGCAACATGTTCCTGGGTCGCGAGCTGACCACGCCGCTCGGCAATCTGGACGACTCCGCCATGGAGGACGCCACCCGAAGGATCATGGGCCGGCTCAACCCCAAGTTCGAGAACTTCAAGACTCCGGTGGCGTCGTTGTCGGGTGGCCAGAGGCAGTCGGTGGCTATCGCTCGTGCCGTTCACTTCAACGCACGGATCCTGATCATGGACGAGCCCACGGCAGCCCTGGGTCCCGCAGAGACCGACCAGGTGCGTGAGTTGATCCGCCAGCTCAAGCACGAGGAGATCGGCATCATTCTGATCAGCCACGACATTCACGACGTCTACGACCTCGCCGACCGCATCGCGGTGATGTTGCAGGGGCGACTGGTCGGCATCGTCGACAAAGACGAAGTCACCACCGACGAAGTCCTCGGCATGATCATCATGGGCAAGCTGCCCGGCGAGCTGACGTCTTCAGACCTCGCCGATCTCCACGGCTGATCGACCAGTCTTCAACGAAAAGGAGGTGCACCCATGGGTGACCTGCAAGGAAGAACCGCAATCGTCACCGGCGCGAGCCGGGGCATTGGAGCCGCGGTCGCGCATGCCCTCGGTGCCGAAGGAGTGAATCTCGGCCTGGCGTCCCGAAGTGGCGACAATCTGGGGATCGGAGGCGCGGTGGCCGTCGCCGCCGACGTCCGCGACCCCGCTGCCCTCGAAGCCCTCGCCACGCAGACCGCAGAGCGGTTCGGCGGGATCGACATCCTCGTCGTCAACGCGGGAGTGGGCTCCTACGGTCCTTTCCTCGAACTTCCGGCAGAGGAGCTCGAGGACATGATCGACACCAATGTGAAGGGAGCCCTCTACGCGGTCAGGGCGGTACTCCCTCATCTGCTCCGCTCCGACGCGGCGGACCTCGTCACCCTCGCCAGTGTCGCCGGCCTCAGAGGTCTCCCGCTCGAGGCGGTCTACTGCGCGTCGAAATTCGCCCAGGTGGGGCTGACCCGGGCCCTGGACCACGAGCTGAGGGAGCAGGGCGTTCGGTGCACGAACGTGGCCCCGGGGGGAGTGGCCACCGACTTCGCCATGGGCCGCGGGCGCACCCCGGACATGCCCGAGCTCGAAGGGATGATGAGCCCCGAGGACGTGGCCGAAGCGGTGTTGTTCGTCCTCACCCGACCTCGCAACCACCGCATCCTCGATGTCTCGTTCCGCCCGGTGTCCGAAGCGTCGATGGGCTAGTCGAGATGACGTTCTTCACCGATGTCGAGGCCGCGAGGTTCGAGGGTCCCTCCACGGACAACGACCTGGCGTATCGCGTCTACGACCCGGATCGAGAGGTGCTCGGCAAGCGGATGGAGGACCACATGCGCCCCGCCGTCTGCTACTGGCATTCGTTCAACTGGCCGGGGTCCGACGTGTTCGGGGCGGGAACGTTCGATCGCCCCTGGCTGGAGGCGACAGGAGATCCCCTCGATGCGGCGCGGATGAAGATGGATGCCGCCTTCGAGTTCTTCTCGAAGCTGGGAGTTCCGTTCTTCTGCTTCCACGACGTGGACATCGCCCCGGTCGGGGAGACCTTCGCGGAGACCGCGCGGCATTTGGAGACGATGGTCGGATACGCCAGGGAGAAGATGACCGAGACGGGGGTGAGGCTCCTGTGGGGCACCGCCAACCTGTTCGGGCATCCTCGCTACGCGGCCGGGGCGGCCACCAACCCCGATCCCGGGGTGTTCGCCTATGCGGCGGCTCAGGTGAAGCACGCCCTCGAGGCCACACACGAGCTCGGCGGCGCCAACTATGTGCTCTGGGGCGGTCGTGAGGGTTACGAGACACTTCTCAACACCGATCTGCGACGGGAACAGGAGCAACTGGCGAGATTCCTCCATCTCGTCGCCGAGCACAAGAAGGAGATCGGGTTCGAAGGCACTCTGCTGATCGAGCCAAAGCCGGCCGAGCCGACGAAACACCAGTACGACTACGACTCACAGTCGGTCCACGGCTTTCTCGTCAACTACGACCTGGTCGACGAGTACAAGGTGAACATCGAAGGGAATCACGCCACGCTCGCCGGGCACTCCTTTCATCACGAGGTCGCATACGCGGTGGCCCACGGGATCTTCGGGTCCATCGACGCCAACCGGGGCGACCCACAGAACGGATGGGACACCGATCAGTTCCCCAACTCGGTCGACGACCTGGGGCTGGTCCTGTACGAGATCCTGCACGGAGGCGGATTCACCACCGGAGGTTTCAACTTCGACACGAAACTCCGACGACAGTCGATCGACCGCACCGACCTCTTCTACGGGCACATCGGAGGGCTCGACACGCTGGCTCGGGCTCTGCTCGTGGCTGCAGACATGATCGAGCGCGAGACGCTCTCCCGCCCCAAGGCAGACCGGTACGCAGGTTGGGAGGACACTCTGGGCACCGGGATCCTCGATGGGGCTGAGACCCTCGAGAGCCTCGCGGCGAGAGTCGAGAGCGGTGAGATCGATCCCAAGCCGCGCTCCGGACGTCAGGAGCTGCTTGAGAGTCGCGTCAACAGGGTCATCTGGACGGTCGACACCTGAGCACATGCAGGTGACCCTCGGTCCGTACCACCTCGGGATCGCCACCGAGTTCGGGCCGCGGATCATGTCGCTTCGACTGGGAGACGGCCCCGAGTTGCTGGCTCGTCTCGGAGCGGAGGCGTCCCTCGTCCACGACGGCGGCACCTACCACTTCCGCGGGGGACACCGGCTCTGGGTGGCCCCCGAGCTGGCCGCGGTCACCTATGCACCGGACGATCACGAGTGCGAGGTGGCGCGGGAGGATGACACCGTGACGGTCACCGCGCTGGCAGACTCCGCCGGCCTGGTCAAGGAGATCACGGTGTCCGCGGACGGCGACTCCCTCGTGGTCGATCATCGCCTCACCGGCAATGGGTTCACCGGGTCGGTAGCCGCCTGGGCGATCACCCAGTTCCCCCTGGGCGGACATCTCATCATCCCACTGGTTGGAGACGACACGGCGCGTTCGGCCAATCGGTATCTCGTAATGTGGCCGTACTCGTCAGTCGAGGATCGGCGCGTCACTTTGGGAGACGACGTCCTTGAGCTGGAGGCCCAGCCCGGACCGGAGATCAAGTTCGGCGTGGGCCCGAGCCCGGGGCGTCTCGGCTAT
>CAZTXD010000055.1:0-20969 GCA_964617995.1 uncultured Acidimicrobiaceae bacterium | reverse complement strand
CAACGGCCACCCCGTGTGATCCGTCATCCTGAGCCAGGGAGTGGGGGAGTGGGGGATGCGGCAAAGGATGGACGGGAGGTGACCGTTGCTTTAGGGAGGATAGGCCCCCCGGACCATGGTCCGTGGAATTTGCCTGCCGGTCCACCGTGGGTGCCGGAGGCGGGACTCGAACCCGCACGCCCGTGAGGACAATGGATTTTGAGTCCATCTTGTCTACCAATTCCAACACTCCGGCGCCGATACGAGTGTAGAAGACCGGGGTCCGATCCATATCATGGACGACACCGATGAGACGACTCCACAAGCGCCTGTTCCGGATCACCGACCGGCTCGAAGAGCTGGCCCAGGAGGAGGCGGCAGTGCGCCAGGAACTGGAGATGCACCGCTCCATCGACGAGGACGCCCAGGTCGACGCGGCCCTCGGAAACTACATCGACCGGGAGGAGGCGGGCCTGACCCGTCGGGATGTGATGCGCTTCGAGAAGTCCCTGACGGTGATCCGCCGTCGACGTGCCAAGCTGGACGCCACACGCCGAAAGCTGCTCGCGAGACTCGAGGACAAGTGACCCATCCGACTTCCGACTACCTACCACCGACTCCCTGAGCATGCCGACACTCGCGCTACTCGACGGCAACTCCATCGCCTATCGCGCCTTCTTCGCGCTCCCCGATGATCTCGCCACCACCTCCGGCCAGGTGACCAATGCGGTGTACGGCTTCACCAGGATGCTCATCAAGCTGCTGGGCGATCACCATCCCGAGGGCCTGGCCGTGGCCTGGGACGTGTCGCGCAAGTCGTTCCGGACCGAGCGCTACCCCGAATACAAGGCCCAGCGCGACAAGGCTCCCGACCTGTTCCGCGGCCAGCTCCCGCTCATCGACGAGGTGCTCGACACCCTCCACATCCCCCAGGTCCGCCTGGAGGGGTTCGAGGCCGACGATCTCATCGCCACGCTGACCGCCCGGGCCGTCGACGACGGCTGGGACGTGCTGATAGTCACCGGAGACCGCGATGCCTTCCAGCTCATCGACGACCAGGTGAAGGTGCTGTACACGCGCCGGGGCATCACCGACACGGTCATCGCCGACGCCGAGTACGTCACCGACCGCTACGGCATCGGGCCGGAGAGGTATGTGGAGTACGCCGCCCTGCGGGGAGACACCTCCGACAACCTCCCGGGAGTCACGGGTGTGGGCGAGAAGACGGCCGCGAAGCTGCTCGTCGCCCACGGCTCGCTGGAAGGCATATACGAGGCGCTGGAGGACCAGTCCCCCAAGCTGCGGGAGAACCTGGCGGCAGCACGAGAGCAGGTGTTCTTGAACCGGGAGCTGATGGCGCTGGTGTCGGACGTGGACCTCGATCTCGACCCCGAATCCCTCAAGCGAGGGGAGTGGGAGCAGGCGTCGGTAAAGAAGCTCTTCGACAGCCTCGAGTTCCACTCGCTGTGGGAAGACCTCCTCGAGGTCCAACCGATCGCCGGTGACATCCCGGTGGAGGTCCTCGACATCGACGTCCGCATCGTCACCGAACCCGACGAGGTGAAGGCGCTGGCGGAGACGGGGCGGTTGGTGGTGGATGTCGTCGCCGACGGAGGCGAGCCATTCGGTCTGGCGTTCGCCGGCGGGGAGGACCGGGCCGTCGTCGTGCCTCTGGCCGATCTGAGACCCCTGGCGGAGGCGATGACTTCGCCGGAGCTGGTGCTGGTCGGCCACGACGTGAAGGAGGCATCTCGGGTCCTCCTCGACGCCGGGTTCGAGGTCGGAGCCCCGGCGATGGACACGGCCCTGGCTGCCTACGTCCTCAACCCTTCGTCACGCAACTACGACCTGGCGGACGTGGCGGGACGGTATCTGGGGCTGGAGCTCGACTCGCCGGACACAGAGGAGGGGGAGACCGGCACCCTTCCCTTCGAAACCGGACCCGACCTGGAAGCGGCGGGGCGACGGGTGGCGGCCATCGACAGGCTGGCCGCACGCATGTGGGACGAGCTCGACGCCCGCGACGAACGGGACCTGTTCGAACGCTTCGAGCTGCCGCTGGTGCCGGTGCTGGCCAGGATGGAGCTGGTGGGCATCGGCGTCGACCGCCCCTACCTGGAAGGCATGGGCGAGGACCTACGCACCGAGCTGGTGGAGTTGGAGAAGCAGGTACACGACATCGCCGGCGACCCGTTCAACGTCAACTCGACCGATCAGCTCCGCCATGTGCTCTATGAGAAGCTGGAGCTGCCCGTCCACAAGAAGACATCCACGGGAAAACCCTCCACGGACGCGTCGGTGCTGGAGAAGCTCGACCATCCCATCGTCGAGGGGCTCCTCCGCTACCGCGAGCTGGAGAAGCTCCGCTCCACCTACGTCGACGGCTACCTGCCCCTCGTCGACGCCGACGACCGCCTCCACACCCGGTTCAACCAGATGGCCGCCACCACCGGAAGGCTGTCCTCGGACCGGCCCAACCTGCAGAACATCCCCGTGCGGTCGGAGACGGGTCGTACCATCCGACGGGCTTTCGTGCCGGCCGAGGGCTGGGTCTTCCTCGTGGCCGACTACTCCCAGATCGAACTGAGGGTCCTGGCCCACATGAGCGGTGACCAGGGGCTCCTGGACGCCTTCAACACCACCGACCTCGACATCCACACCGCCACAGCCGCCCGGGTGTGGGGGGTGCCACCCGAGGAGGTCCAGCCGGAGATGCGCCGGCGGGCGAAGATGATCAACTTCGGGCTCCTCTACGGGATGGAGGCCTTCGGATTGGCGTCCCGCTTGGGGATCCCCCGGGATGAGGCCGCCCACCACATCGAGACCTACTTCGAGCAGTTTCCCGACGTGAAGGCGTTCATGCAGGGTGTCGTCTCCCAGGCCCGAAACCAGGGGTACACCACCACTCTGTTCGGGCGCCGTCGCTACCTGCCGGAGCTGAAGAGCGACAACTACCGGATCCGTCAGATGGGCGAGCGGATGGCCCTCAACGCCCCCGTGCAGGGCACCGCCGCCGACATCATCAAGCTGGCAATGATCGCCCTCGACCGGGAGCTGCGCGCGGCGAAGATGTCATCGACGCTGCTTCTCCAGGTCCACGACGAGCTGGTGCTGGAGGCTCCCCCCGAGGAGCTGGAGGAGCTGAAGCGACTCACCGTCGATGTGATGGAGAGCGTCGCCGAGCTCGACGTCCCCCTCCGTGTCGACATCGGCACCGGCGCCAACCTCGCCGAGGTCAAGGACTGACCCCGACCAATTGTCCCCCACGAAGTGGGGGAAGGGGCCCCCGCGAAGCGAGGTAGGGGGCTGGGACAGCGAATCCGTTGCCTACGAAATCCACGACGAAGGGGCCGATCGGCGCCTGCCGACGTAGTCGACAGCCCATTTGACGTCGGCTCAGCTCACTCCAGACAAGGGCCTCGGTCTCGGTGAGCCTCCTTCTCAGTTCACGCGCTCGCCGGGACCGGGCACCCTCTCTTTGGCCATAGAGGCAGATCATCCCGAGTCGGTGTGACAGGGTCGGTGAGCCAAACCCTTTGCCCCTGTAATACGGCGCCTGTTAGCCTGAAACCACGCCCACGTCTTCGCGCGTGGAGCAATTCCCTTTGGAGGTAAACCAACTACTCATGTCCACCGAGCGAGAGACCGCGCCCGTCGAGCCGGCCGAAGCCAACGACGAGGCGCCCGAGACCCAGGCGGAGGATTCCGCCCCCGAAGTACCCACCTCTTCCGATCAGCCGGCCGAAGAGACCCCCGCCGAGGCAACTCCGGCCGAGCAGACACCCGGCAGCGAAGCCCCATCCGAGGACGGCGAGCCCTCGGAGGCCGAGACCAAGGGTGGCGGCCCTTCCGGGACGAAGCCCTACGTGAGCCCGTCTCCCATCGAAGCCCCCAACATCGATGAGCTTCCCGACGACATCATCGACGACTTCGAGGCGGCCATCGCCCACACCGTCCTCGAGTTCAACGAAGGCGACATCGTGATCGGCTCAGTGGTGTCGGTCGACGCCGACGGAGCCATGGTGGACATCGGCTACAAGTCCGAGGGGCTCATCCCCACCGAAGAGTTGTCCATCCGCAACCAGGTCGACCCCTCCCAGATCATCTCAGTCGGCGAACGGGTCGAAGCCCTCGTCCTCAACAAGGAGGATGACGAGGGTCGGCTCATCCTCTCCAAGAAGCGAGCTCAATACGAGCGCGCCTGGGGCCGCATCCAGGAGATCGCCCACTCCCAGGAGACCGTGAAGGGGACGGTTATCGAGGTCGTCAAGGGTGGTCTCATCGTCGACATCGGCTTGCGCGGCTTCCTGCCCGCGTCGCTGGTGGATCTGCGCCGCGTCCGCGATCTCGACCCGTTCATCGGCCAGGAGATCGAGGCGAAGGTGATCGAGCTCGACCGCAACCGCAACAACGTGGTCCTGAGTCGCCGGGCCTACCTGGAGGAGGAGCAGGCCGAACAGCGCCAGACGTTCCTCGACGATCTCCAGGAGGGCGAGGTCCGCGCCGGCACCGTGTCGTCGGTGGTGGCGTTCGGCGCCTTCGTCGACCTCGGCGGCATGGACGGCCTCGTCCACGTGTCCGAGCTGTCGTGGCAGCACGTCAACCATCCTTCGGAGGTCGTCAACGTCGGCGACGAGGTGACGGTCAAGGTGCTCGACGTCGACCGCGACCGGGAACGCATCTCGCTGTCTATCCGTGAGACCCTCGAGGACCCGTGGGACGTCTTCTCCCGGGAGTACGAGGTCGGCGACATCGTCGAGGGAGTCGTCACCAAGACGGTGCCGTTCGGTGCCTTCGTGTCGGTCGTCGACGGGGTCGAGGGACTCGTTCACGTGTCCGAGATCGCCGTCCACCGGGTCGAGTCACCGGAGCTGGAGCTGTCGATCGGCCAGACGGTGCGCACGAAGATCACCGAGAAGGAAGACGAGCGACGGCGCATCTCGCTTTCCATCAAGCAGGCTCTGCCCGATTGGGAGGAGCGACAGGAGCGGGCACGGGCCACGTCCACTCCCAGTCGTCCTCCGCGTCGGGAGTTCGAGCGGGAGTTCGGGCCCAAGGAGGAGGAGCCGCCGCCGATGCCGGTGGACGCCTCACTGGAGGCGATCCTCCAAGAGCTCAAGGAGCGTGGAATAGGCCGCCGCTAGCCACGCTGGGAGACGGGTTCCACGTTCCGTGCCCGGGGGCGACCAGTTGGGGCCCTGCGTCTGGAGCGGCAGGCCTATTTCGGGTTCGGGACCTTGACCGGAGGGTGGTGTCTGGGTACCTTCCGGGCGGGGCCGGGATCGCTTTCTCCCCATGGGGACAAATGGGTTCAGCCGGTGGGACGCACAGCCGACAATTGAGGCCGTGCGCAATGCCGGATACCGCCAATGACCCCGGGTACCATCCCCGGCCAGGCGTTCGGCAAGCCACGTCTGGAAATCCACTAATCGAGTCAACAAGGTAAGGAAACTCCATGGGTAGGAGAGCACTGGTACTGCTCGTCGCGTTGCTTCTGGCCGGTGTGGCGGCGTTCGCGGTCTTCACGTTCATCCGCAACTATCAAGGCGAGATCGACGCGGCCCAGGAGCGGGTCGTTGTCTTCCGGGCCACCCAGTCGGTGCCGGAGGGCCAGGACGGGGACCTGTTCCTGCAGACACCCATGTGGGTGATATCCGAAGACCAGGTCACCGACGTCCCCGACGGTTTCATCCAGTCCGAGGACGAGCTCAACGCCGTGATCTCGGGCCGGGTGGCGGTGGGTCCCATCGCCAACAACCAGATCCTCACCGCCGACCAGTGGGTGGCCCTGACCGTCGACATCACCCCGCTGGCCGAGCAGATCCCGTCGGGCAAGCAGGCTCTCACCGTCTCCACCGATCAGATCCGCGGTGTCAACGGGTTCGTGCAGCCGGGCGATCGGATCAACGCCATCCTCACCATCGACATCGAATTCACGCTCCTGCCCGAGTTCGCCCCCGGCTTTGGCATCCCCACCGAGGACGAGGAAGGCGAGGAGCCCGAAGAGGACACCGAGGTGGTGACCCTCACCCGCTACGTCCTCCAGGGAATACCGGTGCTGGCAGTGGGACGCGACGTGCGCCCCGAGGAGGGCGCCCGCCAGGAGGTGACGGTCACGCCGGAAGGCGAGGCCGCCGATGGCGAGCCGACCATCCCACCGACCGTGTTCACCCTCGAGGTCGACCCTGAACAAGCCGAGCGTTTCGTCTACGCTTTTGAGAACGGATCGGTGTGGCTGACGCTGGTGCCTGAGGACTTCGTGGAAGTCGACACCGACGGTATAACGATCAACAACCTTTTCGAGGGAGACCTCGTCGAAGACATCTTCGGGAGCTGACGCAGTAATGTCACTCAGCGAGCACAATCTGCTTGTTGTCGACGATGACGACGACTTCATCGACGAGGCCAAGCGTCTCCTCGATGGCCGCCTCCCGGTGGCTCGCTCGCTCGACGGCGCTCTGTCGGCCATCGAGGGGGGCCAGCTCCGCATGGTCCTCCTCGGCCCGTCCTTCGCCTCCGAGGGCTCCATGATCGACATCCGGGCGATCCACAACGCCGACCCGGCCCTGGTGCTGGTGCTGGTGGCGCCGGAAGTGACCGCCGACCTGCTCCGTTCCGGTATGCGGGTCGGCCTCTCCGACGTCATCGAGGCGCCCCTGGACGAATCGAAGATCGAGGCGGCGATCGAGCAGTTCGCCGGCGACGTCCTCGAGCGTGACCGCCGTACGGTGGCGCCGACCGTTCCCGAAGAAGAGTCGGAACGGGGCCGGGTGGTGGTGGTCACCAGCGCCAAGGGCGGCAGCGGCAAGACCGTCACCGCCACCAATCTTGCGCTGCTGCTCACCCGTCACCAGGGGAAGCGTGTCGTGCTGGTGGACGCCGATCTCCAGTTCGGCGACTGCTGCCTCGTGCTCCAGCTCGAACCCCGCTTCACGATGGTGAACGCCGCCCACGAGATGCACCATCTCGACTCGGCGATGCTCCAGACCCTCCTCACCGAGCATCACAGCGGACTCAAGGTGCTGGCGGCTCCTCTGGAGCCCGCCTTCGCCGACGACATCACCACCGCCGGGCTCATGAAGATGATCGAGCTGCTGCGGGAGTCGTTCGACTACGTGATCGTCGACACCGCCTCCATGCTCGACGAGCTGCTGCTGTCGCTGGTGGAGGCCGGCGACCAAATCCTGATGGTGGTGGACATGGATCTGCCGTCCGTCAAGAACGCCAAGCTGGCCCTGGAGACGCTACGCCTGCTGAAGTTCGCCACCGACAAGGTGCAGATCGTCATGAACCGCGCCAACGCCAAGGCCCGCCTCGACGACAGGGAGATCGAGGGTGCACTCAAGACGAAGCTGTCGGCGGCCATCCCCTCCGACGGGGCGGTGGCGGCCTCGGTCAACGAAGGTCGCCCGGTGGTCGAGTCCGCTCCCAAGTCCCGAATAGCCAAGGGATTCGAGTCGGTGGCCGAATTGGTGGCGGGACCGGTGCCCGAACCCACTTCAGGTAAGGGCATGTTCGGTCGAAAGTGATTTGAAATGAAAGGACACGCTGATGGCTTCACTCTCTGAAAGGGTTGCCCAGGCTCGCGCCTCCGCCGAGGCGACCGGGTTCGCATCCAACCGCTCCTCGCAGATGAACGAACTGCGCGGGCGCCTCCACTTCCGGGTGATCGAGGAACTCGGTCCCACCCTCTACGACCGCCAGATGTCGGACGCCGAGCTGCGCCTCCGGGTCATGGAGATGCTGGAGTGGGCTGTCGACCAGGAACAGGGCATGCCCCTCACGTCGGCCGATCGACGCCAGCTCCTCAACGAGATCGCCTCCGACGTCCTCGGCTACGGCCCCATCGACCCGCTCCTCAACGACCCCGACGTCACCGAGGTGATGGCCAACGGGCCCTACGACATCTACTTCGAGAAGACCGGCAAGATCTTCAAGTCCGACGTCCACTTCGTCGACGACGTGCATCTCCGCCGCATCATCGACAAGATCGTCGGCCAGATCGGCCGCCGCGTCGACGAGGCCACCCCGATGGTCGACGCCCGCCTCCCCGACGGCTCCCGTGTCAACGCCGTCATCTCGCCGTTGGCCATCGGCGGGCCCTTCCTGACGATCCGTAAGTTCGCCGTGGACCCGTTCCAGGAGGCCGACCTGATCCGCTTCGGGACTATGTCCCAGCGCACCGCCGACTTCCTCCGGGCCTGCGTGCGGGGCCGCCTGAACGTCATCATCTCCGGTGGTACCGGCTCCGGTAAGACCACCACCCTCAACGTGGCCTCGAGCTACATCCCCGGCGACGAGCGCATCGTCACCGTGGAGGACGCCGCCGAGCTCCAGCTCCACCAGGAGCACGTGCTCACCCTCGAGTCCCGTCCGCCGAACATCGAGGGCAAGGGCGCGGTGGGCATCCGCGAGCTGGTCAAGAACACGCTGCGTATGCGTCCCGACCGCATCGTCGTCGGTGAGTGTCGTGGCGCCGAGGCGCTCGACATGTTGCAGGCCATGAACACCGGCCACGACGGCTCGCTCACCACGATCCACTCCAACGGCCCCCGTGACACCCTGTCTCGTATCGAGACGATGGTGCTGATGGCAGGATTCGACCTGCCGGTACGGGCTATCCGCGAGCAGGTGGCGTCGGCCGTCGACCTCATCGTCCACGTCGCCCGTCTCCGGGACGGCACCCGCCGCATCACCCACATCACCGAGGTGGAGGGCATGGAGGGCGAGATCATCACCCTCCAGGACCTGTTCCTCTTCGACTTCGGTGAGGGCGTCGACGAAGAGACCGGCAGTTTCAAAGGTCGTCTCAAGGCGACCGGGATCCGTCCCACCTTCTCCGACGACCTCCTCGCCCAGGGCATCCGCCTTCCGGCCGACCTGTTCGACCCCGAGCCCTTCGCCAAGCGCGGCGGAGAGATGCAGATGGCGCGGTGATCCGGCTTCGTCTCCTACTGACGCTCATCCTGGCGGGGTTGGTGGCCTTCCCGGCCCTGGCTTTCGCGCAGGCGAGCGAGGTGCAGATAGTCGAGGTGAACACGTCTCGCTACCGCGAGGGCGGCAACGTCACGATGGTGGTCGGGCTCCGCAACGTCACCGAGGGCCTCAACCCCGAGGACCTGACCGTCACTGCCGACGGCGCCCCGGTCGAGAACCTCACCGTCGAGCCGCTGTCCAGTTCGTCGGTGGCGGTGGGAGTGATCCTGGCCATCGACACCTCTGGCTCTATGCAGGGTGAGCCCATCGAGGCGGCCCGCAACGCCGCCCGGGGTTTCGTCGAGCAGAAGCGCCCCGAGGATTTCGTGGCGATCGTCACCTTCGACGACGAGGTCCGGGTGCTCCAGGGTTTCACCAACAACACCTCCACGTTGCTCGGCCGTATCGACGGGATCGTGGCAGAGGGCGCCACCGCCTTCAACGACGCCATCATCCACGCGTTGCGGATGTTCGCCGACCCGAGCGCCTCCAACGTGCAGGCCAACCTGATCGTGCTCGCCGACGGCGACGACAACGGCAGCCAGGCCTCCGCAGCCGACGTCCAGGCCGCCATCGCCCAGTCCGATGTGCGCATCTTCGGTGTCGCCCTGGAGGCGGAGGGCTTCGACCCCGACGCCGTCAGGGTGATCGCCGAGGCGGGTGACGGGCTGTTCCTCCAGGCACCCGATCCGGGTCAGCTCGCCGGCCTCTACGGGCAGATCCAGGCCGAGATCAACAACGTGCTGGTGGCCCGCTTCACCGTTCCCCGCACTTCCCCCGGCAACATGGACTTCGCCGTCGAGTACGGCGGGCTCACAGACCAGGCCAGCGCCGAGGTGAGCGGGTTCGTCACCACGACCACCGGATCGACCGCCACCACCGTCCAGGTCTTTCCCGAAGCCCAGACGTTCATCGTGGAGGACACGATGCCCGCCTCGCCGCAGACGATGATCCTCATCGCCGCGCTGGGAGCAGGAGGGGCGCTCGCCCTGTTCATCTGGATCCTCTTCGGCCGGAAGGAGGAGGAAGGAGGAGGCGCCTTCGCCAAGCGTCTCCAGGCCTACGGGCGCCGTGCCGGAGGCACCCAGATGGAGGAGAAGCGCAACCTACTCGATCGCATCCCCTTGCTGAGGCGCTTCTCGCAGGCGGCGGAGGAGCAGGTCGCCCAGCGGGGCATGACCTCGGGAATGAACGCCGCCCTCGAGCAGGCCAACATTCCGCTGTCGCCGGGTGAGGCGATCGTCGCCATGTTCGGGATCGCCATCGTGGGTGGCCTGGTGGCCGCCCTTCCCTACGGTCCTATCGGGGGAGCGGCGGTGACCCTCCTCGTCGTCGGGTTCCTGTTCGGTTTCATGCGCTGGGCCGGGGCCCGGGAGAAGCGCCGCTTCGAGAATCAGCTCCCCGACACCCTCACCCTCATCTCGACTTCGCTGCGGGCCGGCTACTCGCTCCTCCAGGCGGTCGAGGCTGTGGCGACCGAGGCTCCCGATCCCACCTCCCGGGAGTTCGGCAGGGCGATCGCCGAGGCGAGGCTGGGTCGCAGCGTCACGGAAGCGCTCAACGGGATCACCGACCGCACTCAGTCACAGGATTTCGAATGGGCCGTCATGGCCATCGAGATCCAGCGGGAAGTCGGCGGTAACCTGGCCGAGGTGCTTCAGACCGTGGCCGACACCATGATGCATCGCAACCGTATCCGGGGGGAGATCAAGGCTCTCACCGCCGAGGGCCGGATCTCCGCCGTCATCCTCGGCGGCCTTCCGTTCTTTCTTGCCGGCTACCTGTGGACAACCAACCCCGGCTACATCGCTCCGCTGTTCGAGAGCACCGCCGGTCTGATCGCCATCGGGGTGGGTTTGCTTCTGATGGCGGCCGGCATCCTGTGGCTGCGCAAGATCATCAATATCGAGGTGTGAGAGCGATGGAACCACTTCTCATAGTCGGCCTGGTCGGGACTTTCCTGTTCGTGGCCTTCGTCGTGCTGTGGATCGGCAACGGGGTGATGCGGGCGCAGCAGACCGCCACCGACCGCCTGGCCGTGTACGGCAAGGATTCCTTACGAGAGGAGACGCTGGCCAAGCCGCTGTCGGAGCGGGCGGTTGCGCCGGTCGTCCTGAAGATCTTCGGTTTCGTTCGGCGGCTCACGCCGGTTGGCTACCTCGAGAAGACCCAGCGCAAGCTGATGCTGGCGGGTCACCCCGGCAACCTCGACGCCCCCGGCTTCGCGGTCATCAAGTTCTTCACCACAATCGCCGGTCTCGTCCTGGCATACTTCGCCACCAGAGCAGGCCTGGCCGGGATCCAGCGGATTCTGGTCATCGCCTTGCCCATCGTTTTGGGCTTTGCCGGCCCGGACGTGTGGCTCACCCGCAAGGTGGGCGAGCGCAGAACAGCGATGCAGAGGGCCCTGCCCGACATCCTCGATTTGCTGGTCATATCGGTGGAGGCGGGTCTCGGGTTCGACGCGGCCCTGGCCCGGGTGGTGGGTACGGTGCCCGGCCCGCTGTCGGAGGAGTTCTTCCGGATGCTCCAGGAGACCCGGGTGGGGGTGGCCCGCCGCGACGCCATGCGCCATCTCATGGACCGCACCGACCTCGACGAGCTGCGGTCGTTCCTGTTGGCGATGCTCCAGGCCGAGGCGTTCGGTGTTGCCATCGCCCGGGTGCTGCGGGTGCAGGCCGACGAGATGCGGGTCAAGCGCCGTCAACGAGCCCAGGAGAAGGCGTTTGGAGCTCCGGTAAAGCTGGTGTTCCCGCTGGTGTTCTGCATCTTCCCGGCGCTGTTCATCGTGCTGTTGGGTCCGGCGGTGATCCAGATCGCGGATGTCTTCAGCGGTACATGACCGGCTGAAGCCAACCACCCTCAACCTGACGAGGATCGCCTGGTTGGTGCCGATCACGGCCATCGGGATCGCCCTCCGCAAGCCCACCCAGGACAACTCCTACCTGTGGCATGTGGAAGCAGGGCTGCGCCAGATCGACCTGGGGAGCGTCCTCACCTCCGACCCGTTCACGTTCACCGCCTTCGGCTCGCCCTGGCGCACCCAGTCGTGGCTGGTGGAGCTCGGTTACGGTTGGTTCGAGAGTATCGGCCCACTCGCCTCGGCCGGTGTCGTCGTGGGTCTCAGTTCCCTGGTGCTGCTGTTGTCGGTGGGACTGCGTGTGGCTCCGGGACGCAGGATCCTCGGTCCGCTGGCGGTGGTGTGGGTCATGTGGCAGACCCTCGGTTACTTCACGGCCCGTCCCGTCTTTCTCTCCTTGGCGCTGTTCGCGCTGCTCACTCTCATGGCCGACCGGCGGAAGCTGCGCTGGACGATTCCCCTCCTCTTCTGGGTGTGGGCCTCGAGCCATGGGGGGTTCGTCGTCGGTCTCGGCTATCTCGTCCTCCAGGCTCTACGTCACCGACGGCGCTCCTACGTGGTGGATGCAGTTGCGGGAGCGGCCACGGCGACTCTCACTGCCCACGGATGGGCTGTGTGGGAGATCCTCGTCCAGTTCGGAGGAAGCTCCGACAACCTGGAGCTGATCCGCGAGTGGCTGCATCCGAACTTCATCTCCCTTCCCCTCTGGCCGTTCCTGGCGGGGATCGTCGCTCTGATCGCTTTGGGCTCTGTGGGCAAGGTAGATCGCAACGACCTGTGGATCATCCTCCCCTTCGTGGTGTTTGCCTTCACCGCCAACAGGGCGGTGCCGCTAGCGGCGATAGCCATCGTGCCCTTCGTGTTCCCACCGACCATGTCCACGCTAGGTACTACACCTCTTGCCAGGCCGGCCGCCTGGGGAGCGATGCTCCTGATAGTCGGGCTGGCCTGGCTGGCACCGGTGGATGTGGACACCTTCGAGAAAGAGTTTCCGGTTGAGGCGAGCGCTCATCTCGCGGAAGTGCCCACCTTTCACAACGACTCCACCGGCGGGTACCTGATATACGAAGGGTTTCCGTATGTCTTCGTCGACGATCGGGCGGAACTGTTCGGTGACACCTATCGACGGTTCATCGAAGCAATAGGAGCGCGACCGGGTTGGGAGAGTCTGTTCGAGGAGTATGGAGTGGAGCAGGTCCTGCTACCGGTGGAAGACACCCTCGTCGAGGTACTGCGGTCGGAGGGGTGGAAGCCTACCTATGAGGACCGGGAGTTCGTGGTCCTGGTCAAATAGCGATTGCGCTGTCAGTGAATCCGCTCAGTTCGCACTGAAGCCGTCGGCGGCTTCGGAGAATGTGGTCGACACCTCGGTACCGAGAACGCTGATAACGACGAGTGCCACGACGGCGATGAGGGCGATCATGAGAGCGTACTCCACCATCGTGGCTCCACGCTCACGGGTGAAGAAGGCGGTCACCCGATTCCAGAGAGCGAGCATGTCTCCTCCTTCGATAGCTGGCTGGACAGTTCGCTGACTACTTATCGTGCATACTGGCCGGGGGCTTGAGCCGCTGCAGTGGGCCACCCGGCCTATTCGGTAATCACGGGTGTGCATATCACGGCGAGAAAGAGGGGAGTGGGCGCACCCACTCCCCTCTTCGTGCGAGATGGTTCTCGTCAGTTGGCGGCACCCATCGAGTCGCCGACGGTCTTGAAGGCGTTCGAGGTCTCCTGGCCGACGATGCTGATCACGATGATGGCCACGACGGCGATCAAAGCGACCATGAGGGCGTACTCCACCATGGTGGCGCCCCGCTCTTCGTCCTTGAAGTAGGCAACTGCCTTGGTCCAGAGAGCAAGCATTTCTCCTCCTTTCGAGTTCTCCAGCGGAGAGCTTGCGGGCTAACCCCGTAATGATGCCCGAGAGGTCGGTACGCCACCCTGGGCCCACCGGCTCATTCACCGTCAGTGAACCGCCAGCCAGGGCGGGGCCTGTGGGCACCGTTCTCGACGACGTTCATGATGAGACCAGGTAGGAGCAGGAATCGGGGGACTCGTATCGGAGGTACACGAGGAGTAGGCCGGGACATGTGACAAGGAGCGGGCCGGAGCCCGCTCCTTGTTGGTTACTAGGGTCGGTGCTTCAGTTGGCGGCGCCCATCGAGTCGCCGACGGTCTTGAAGGCGTTCGAGGTCTCCTGGCCGACGATGCTGATCACGATGATGGCCACGACGGCGATCAAAGCGACCATGAGGGCGTACTCCACCATGGTGGCGCCCCGCTCTTCGTCCTTGAAGTAGGCAACTGCCTTGGTCCAGAGAGCAAGCATTTCTCCTCCTTTCGAGTTCTCCAGCGGAGAGCTTGCGACTAATCGCATAGATGATGCCCGACATATCCCGGTGTTACCCTGGGCCTTGCGGCCCATTCACTATCGGTGGCGGCTGTCGCCCGCCAGCAGCATGGGACCACTGGGACCACCTTTCCGCCAGCAGGATGGGACCACCTTTCCGCCAGCAGGATGGGACCACCTCCCCGCGAGTGATGGGACCACCTGGGGGGTCCGGCAGTTTCGGTGCCGTTGTTGGTGGACTGCCGCCGTCCACTTCTCGACGGTTCAAGGAAGTGGCGGTCATGGCGTTCCGGGAGGTTCCGGTGTTCGAGGTTCGTGAGGTGCTGCGGTTGTGGCTGGATGGTGAGGGATTCCGGGCGGTGGAGCGGCTGGCGGGGGTGGACCGCAAGACGGTCCGCCGGTATGTGAAGGCGGCGGAGGGGTTGGGTCTGGATCGGGAGGGCGGTGAGGATCAGCTGACCGATGAGTTGTTGGGGTCGGTGGTGGAGTCGGTCCGCCCTCACCGCTTCGATGGGCATGGGGAGTCGTGGCGGCTGCTGGTGGCTCACCACGACAAGATCAAGGTGTGGCTCGATGACGGGTTGACGGCGGTGAAGGTGGGGGAGCTGTTGGCCCGACAAGGGGTGGTGGTGCCGGAACGGACCCTGCATCGTTACGCCAAGGAGGAGTGCGGGCATGGGAGGGGCCGGGAGTCGACGGTGCTCTGCTTGGTCGTCGCTCTCCTCATCACCGCCAGACTCATCGACTGGCGAAACCGATGGAGTCCCGAATCACGCCCTATCCGCTAGCCCCCTAAGCTAAGTGGATCATGGCCCACGAGAGTGGGGGAGGCGTCCGCGAGAAGCGGGTAGGGGGACAATTGAGGTTCGTCGTGGGACGCAGCGAGTGGCCCCCGAGTGTCTGGTGGGGCAAGATTGGTCGGGCATAGAAGGAGCGGGCCGGAGCCCGCTCCTTCTTGTTGCTAAGAGGGCTGTGCCTCAGTTGGCGGCGCCCATCGAATCGCCGACGGTCTTGAAGGCGTTCGAGGTCTCCTGGCCGACGATGCTGATCACGATGATGGCCACGACGGCGATCAAAGCGACCATGAGGGCGTACTCCACCATGGTGGCGCCCCGCTCTTCGTCCTTGAAGTAGGCAACTGCCTTGGTCCAGAGAGCAAGCATTTCTCCTCCTTTCGAGATCTCATGGGAGGCTTGCGTCCTAAGCATCGGCCCTAAGGGCGACGACTTGAGGTGGACGACTAGGTCGCTCGACCCATTCGCCGGGTACCGTCAATCCTCCTCTTCCGCCAGGCCCAGCCTTATCGCCTCCACCGCCGCCTGGGTGCGGTCACTCACTGCCAGCTTCTGGAAGATGGAGGCGAGGTGATTCTTGACGGTCTTCTGGGAGATGAAGAGGATCTCGGCGAGTTCATCGGTGGCGGAGATTCCCCGGGCGAGATGGCCGAGTATCTCGCGTTCCCGCTCGGTCAGAGAGGCCGCTCCGGGATCGAGAGTGGGCTTGCCGTAGCGGGCGAGGATGCCATCGGTGGCGGCTTCGTCAGTAGCGTCGAGTGTCTCCCCGGCGGCCACCGCCCGGATGGCGGAGGCGATCACCGTCAGCGGGGCCGACTTGGAGAAGAAGCCGGCGGCCCCGGCCCGGGCGGCCTGGTGGCGTTGCTCCTCCTCGGCGTGCATGGTGACGACGATCACCGGCGTGTCGTGGAGGCGCTTGAGGATTGCTGCTCCGCCGCCGCCCGGCATCTCCAGGTCGGCGATACACACCTCGGCGGGCTGGCTGTTTATCCGCTCCAGCAGCTCTGAGCCCGACGCGGCGATGCCCACCACCCGGATGTCGGGGACGGCGTCGAGGCCCCGTTCGAGGCCCTGGGCGAAGAGGGTGTGATCATCGGCAATCCATACTCTGATCATCGTCGTTCCTTCCAGATGATCCGCACGATAGTTCCGGCCGGTCCAGACCTCAGTTCCACGGTCGCCCCGATGCGGTCGGCTCGTTCTCTCATCCCCATGATCCCATAATGACCCTCTGGGAGCCGGCTGGGGTCGAATCCGTTGCCGTCGTCGGCCACCTCCAGCTCCACGCTGCCGCGGTCGATCAGACCGGTCACCGACACGGTGGTGGCTCCGGAATGCTCGTAGGCGTTGCGGACCGACTCGGAGACGATGGCGAGGAGTTGCCGCCCGGCTGTGGCCCGGGGAGGTCGCCTCTCCTGCAAGGCGATTTCAACCGACGGGGGAGCCGGCAGATCCGCGGCGAACTCGTGGAGGGCCGTGTTGAAGGAGCCCACGCTTTCCGAGCGTAGATCGGCGATGATCCCCCGCAGGTCGTCGACGGCCCGACCCAGGCCGTCCCGCACCTCACCGATGCTGTCCTGGATCTCCGGGTCGGGAGTGGTGAGGGCGGTCGTGTCGAGGGACAGGCCCAGCGATGCCAGGGCAGGCCCCACTTCGTCGTGGAGCTCCCGAGCGAGCCGGAGACGCTCCTCACGCACCGCCGTCTCGGCGATCTCCTGCAAGAGGACGGCGTTGGCAAAGGCCACCGCCACCGGCCGCAGCAGACGCTCGATGTCGCGGCGTTGCTCACTCGAGAGGGGGATGACCGTCCCCAGCGACACCACGCCCGAGGTCGTCTCGTCGTCCCCGAGCGGGAATCGGGTACGGGTGAGGTCGGCCGAGTCGCTGCCCAACCTGGCCACCACCACCGGGCCCCGGGTGTCGAACAGGGTGGCGGTGGCGAAGCTGCCGGGGTGGGCGTCGACGATCGCCTCCAGGGCGGAACGACCCACGTCGACGGGGTTGGAGCCCCCTTCCCCGTAGACGTCGGTGAGGCGGCGGAGCAGGTCGTGAGCCTGACCCAAACGGGCCAGCTCCGCCTCGGCCGCCGCCGACGCCTGCTCGAAGCTGGTAGCCCGGGCCTCGATGTCGACGAGGATCGAACGGATCTGAGCCACCACCACACCGAGGAGGGGAAAGAGGGCGATGGTGCCCCCGGCGGCCACGAGGGCAGCTATACCGCCGGTGGCGGTCTCCACTGCCGCCAACAGGCCACCCGACAGCAAGGCGGTGGTGATTCCCATGCGGTGGCCGCCGGTTATGGCCGCCAGCAGCGTCGGCAGCAAGGCCATCAGGAGGTAGGGGCTGGATATCCCCCCGGTGAGAGTCGTCGATGCCACCGACAGCACTGCCCCCGCCACCACCAGCAGCTCCAGATAAAACCCCATCTCCATGACACGGCGGCGCGGGAGGAAGATCAGCGCCGTCACCAGGACCCCGCTGAGCACCGCTGCCGCCACCGACAACTCGGGAGGCTGGTCCTCGGAGGTGGCCGATCCCAGGATCCCGATGGCGAGCGCCACCCAGGACGTCACGACGATGATGCGGATCGCTCGTTCCAGCCAGCTGGGAGCAGGGTTCATGGTCTGAGGTTATCGGCCGCCGTCCCGACGGACGTGAATCCGAAGCGGGATCGCTTCGGCTCCGTACACTCGCCGCCTATGCGAAGAGGCGCCAACGCCGTCGGTGGGGCCATTACCCGGTCCCGGATCCTCCTGGGGTGGGTCGTCCTGGGGCTGGGGGCCGTGTCTGTCTTGCTCGTGTCGCGAAACCCCGAACGCATCTTCGCCGGAGATCCTGCCGCCTATCGGATGCGGGTGGCCGCCATCGTCGAGGGCGGTCTCCCCTACGTCGACGTCCCCTTCGAGCACCTCCCGGTGATGCTCGCTCCCATGGGCGTCGCCTGGTACCTGGGAGGAGCATCCTCCCAGAGCGCCTACATCGTCGTGTTCGCCGCCTCGATGACGTTGACGCTTGCAGCAACGGCCATGATCGTCGGCGCCGTCGGAGACCACCTCGGCGTCTCATCGGCGGGGCGGCGGTGGGTCGTGTTGGTGGCTCCGTTGCTGCCGCTGGTCGTGTTCCGCAACGACCCGGTGGCGGTGCTGCTGGCCGTTGTGGCCATGTGGGTGGTCGCGACGGGACGTCGAGGATGGTGGGTGTGGGCGGTGGCGGGCGCCTTCGCCAAGGTATGGCCGGCGGGCCTGGCGCCCGTAACATGGCGAAACAAGAAGGTCGCCTCGCTCGGCGTTGCTGCGTCCGGTTTGTTAGCTCTCGCCCTCACCCGAGTGGAGGGGTTCACCGTCGCCCGCCAGGCGGCCGGGTTGCATGCCGAGACCCTGGTGGGAGGATTGGTGGGTCTGGCACGCACGTTGGGAGGCGGCCCCGCCGAGGTGACCGTAACCACCGCCGCCTACCTGTCGGTCCCCACCTGGACGGTTGTCGTCAACGCCCTGGCGGGAGTGGCCGTCGTGGCTGCCGGCCTCTGGGCGGTGATGAGAGCATCGGGGCTCCGGGCGGCTCTCATCGCCACAGGCACTGTGGTGGCGGGGGTGATGCTGACGTCTCCGTTGCTCTCTCTCCAATACGTCCTGTGGCTGACCCCCTTCATCGTCCTGGCCGAGACCCGGCGTTCCCACCTCTGGGGGTTCGTGCTGGGAGTGGTGACACTCGGCCTCGCCTTCGGCTGGGCGGATACGATCCTCGACGATCCGTTGTTCTACGCCACCGTGACCCTGCGCAACGCCCTCGTGGTGTCCGTCGCCGCGCTGTTGGCGTTGGAGGCCGTCAGGGGTGCACGATCCGGGTCACGCAACGGGAGGGACACCTCGTGAGCGCCGACAGAGCCCTCGTCGATCCCGCCCCTCCGGAGCGGCTGAGCCCCCGAGGCAATCCCCCCATCGTTGAGTTTGGGTTCTTCCTCGTTCTCGTCGTAGTGGTCCTGGTGGCGGTGACTCAGACCGGCTCCTTCAGTCTCTCGAACCGTGATCTGGTCGACACCGACGGCTACATGCGTTACGTCAGGATCGAGCAGCTCCTCGAGACAGGGGCATGGTTCGATTCCACCATTTCCCGGTCCAACTTCCCGTTAGGTGACGAGCTTCACTGGACGCGTCCGCTCGATGCGTTCGTCCTCGGTCTCAATCTCCTGCTGGCACCGTTCCTGGGCGAGGACTCTCTCTACTGGGCTGCAGCCATCAATGCCCCGCTGCTGCTCGTCGTGCTCGGTGTTGCGATGTATCGGGCGTTCGGACGGTACGTCGAGAGGGAGGCCCGGCCACTGCTCATGTTCGGCGTTGTCGCTCTGCCGTTCGTGCTGAGCTACTCGCGACTCGGGCGGGTCGATCACCACGTTCTCATCATGTTGCTTTTCGTGATCGTGGTGAGCCTCCAGCTGCGCCTTCTCGAAGAGCCATCGGGGCGTACCAGCCTGTTGCTCGGAGCATCACTGGCGTTGGGTATGTGGATATCCACCGAATTCCTGATCCCCTGGTTCCTGGTGGCGGCCACCCTCGGTGTCTGGCACGTCTCGAGCGGCCGCCGGGATGTGCTCGTCGCCGGCCGGAGGATTTTCATGTCGGCCAGCCTGGGCACTGTCGTTGCGGTTCTGGTGGAGCGAGGAGTCGCCTGGTCGACGATCGAATACGACCGCGTGTCCCTGGTCCATGTGGTCATCGGAGCGGCCGCCCTTTCCGTCTTCGTGGTCGGAGGGTTGGCGCCCTCCGGGCGTTCGGTGTTCCGTCGAGCCACGATCCTCCTGGTCGGTGCCGCCGTGCCGGCTGGCATCCTTCTGGCACTCTTCCCTGATCTGGCGGGAGGGCCATATGTAGGGGTCCACCCCCGGGTCCGGGAGCTCTGGCTGTACGAGGTGCCGGAGGTCCAGTCGCTGGTGCACCGCCCGTGGTCGACGGTCCTGGCGGTGGCTCTCCCGCTGGCGGTGGGCCTTGGGGCGGGCCTGGGCCTGGCCATTCGGCGGGGTGGAGGTGAATCCAACTGGTTGCTGATGTCGGTGTCCTGGCTCGCGGCTTACGCCGCGTTGGCGGTGTACCAAATCAGGTGGGTGATCTACGGCCACCTCCTTGTCCTGGCCGTGTTCGTGCACCTGATCGGCCTGATCTATAGGCGCCTCCCGGGAGGCAGGTTCGGTGTCGTGATACGACCGCTCGTGGTGGCGGGGCTATTGGCGGTCATCGTCGGCTCGGGCTTGGCGGTCGGTACCGATCTGGGAGGGGGAGACGATCAGGGTGTCACCTGTGGCCTCGATGATGTCGCACCCCTCATCGGCACCGGAGAGGTCGTGCTGGCCGATCAGGATGATGGCCCGGAATTGCTCTACCGGACCGACGCCAACGTGATCGCCACCTCTTACCACCGGAACTCCGCCGGTCTTCTGTTTCTCTATGACGTGATGAATGCTCGAGATCTCGATCAGGTTCAGCTCGGGTTGCGGGAACGGCGGGTCGACCTCATCCTGGTTTGTCCGTATCGTGGTGACTTCTCCCGCCCCGCCGATCCGGACGGCACCTTCTACGAAGCGCTCCTCGAGGGCCCGATGCCCGGGTTCGTGCGGCCCGTCCCCGAGGCCGATACCAGTGGCTACCGGCTCTTCGCCATCGAGTCTTGACGCATCCCTCCGGTACGCTGTCGGGAATGCCCGAGTTCCAGGTCGTCTCCGAGTTCGCACCCTCCGGTGACCAGCCCGAGGCCGTCGCTGCGCTGGCCGATGGCATCGAGACGGGTGAGAGGTTCCAGACGCTTCTGGGCATCACCGGCTCGGGAAAGTCGGCGACGTTGGCGTGGACCATCGAGAAGGTGCAGCGTCCCACCTTGGTGCTGGCGCCCAACAAGGCGCTGGCAGCTCAGCTCGCCAACGAGTTCCGCCAGTTCTTCCCCCACAACCGGGTCGAGTACTTCGTTTCCTACTACGACTACTACCAGCCCGAGGCCTACATGCCTCAGACCGACACCTACA
>CAZTXD010000054.1:0-21186 GCA_964617995.1 uncultured Acidimicrobiaceae bacterium | reverse complement strand
CCCTGACCCCTTGCATGCCATGCAAGTGCTCTGCCAGGCTGAGCTACAGCCCCATGGGGAGGCGGCAAGAATACCAGCCCGGGCGACATCAGCCGCAAGCGGTCACGCCTCCGAGCTGACCGGCTCCTCCCAGACGAGGCGGGGAGCGTCCCTCCACAGGCGCTCCAGGCCGTAGTAGTCCCTGTGCTCCGGTTGGAAGAGGTGGATGACGATGTCGCCGTAGTCCAACAGCACCCACTCCGCCTGCTCGGAGCCCTCTCGCCGCAGGGGCTTGCGATTCGCCTGCTCGGCGAGAGCTTCCTCGACGCCGTCGGCCACGGAACGGACGTGTATGCGGGAAGTGCCGGTCGCGATCACGAAGACCTCGGTGATGGCCAGGAGATCGCCCACCTCCAGCAACGCTACGTCCAACCCCTTCTTGTCGTGGATGGCATCTGCCGCCATCTGGGCGATCTGTTCCGGCTCGAGGACGGGCCTTCCTCCTTGTCTGCTCCCGCTCATGCTACCGGCGCCTGCGAGTCAGTCGCATAGAGGCGCCGTTCGATGACGTAGGCCCAGACGGGATCGGGTACCAGAAAACGAACCGAATGACCCGATGCCACACGTTGGCGGATGACTGTTCCGGACAGGTCGATGGGTGCCATGTCGAGCCACGTGGTGCGGCCCGAGAGGTCCTCCGGAATCGCCGCGTCCACCTCGGACGCGCTGGTCCCGGGACGGGGAGCGACGGCCAGCTCCACCCGTGACATGACCTCGTCGGCCCGCTGCCAGGTGGGGATCCTGCGGGCGGCGTCGGCTCCCAGTATCAGGGCGATCTCCACCCCGGGCTCGAATGTCGCCAGCGTGTCGGCGGTGTAGGTCCATCCGTCACGGTGGACCTCACGGTCGTCCGGTTCGAAGTAGTCGACGCCCTCGACCGCCAGGCACGTCATCATCCACCGATGTTCGGGGGCGGAAACACCACGACCCGCCTTCTGCCAGGGAGCCCCCGCCGGCATGAAGACGACCATGTCGAGATCGAGCTGGCGATATGCCACCTCCCCTGTGTGGAGGTGGGCCATGTGAGGCGGGTCGAAGGTGCCGCCCAGGAGTCCGATTCGCACGTGCGCCAGGATAGGGAACGAGGCGAAGGGCATCGGTTATCGGGCGAAATGCACACGTCAGGAACAGAGCCGGATCTACGTAGCTTCCCCGGATGCGGGTGGAGAGGTGAAGCGAGTCGGTCCCGTGCGCGGAGCCCGATCGGGAGATCGGCATGCCCGTGAGGACCTCGTCGCCGGCGGTGACCAGCACCTCCGAGAGGTATGAGACCGAGACCTTGAGATCACCTCTCTCGATGGTCACCGTCAGCATCCCCGCCACGGATCCCGCGAACGAGACCCGCCCGTCGAGGGGTGCGGTCACAGTCGTTCCCGGAGCGGCGGCGAAGTCCACTCCCCAATGGCCGGCGTACACACCCGCGGGGGCGTACTGCTCGACGACCGGGCCCTCGACCGGAGCGACCAGACACACCAAACCCAGAGCCATCCACACAGCGTCCCTCCTCGACCGCTACCCGACCCCGTCCTCTCCGGCCAACCTACCCGGCGCCGTTTCGGCTGTGAAGGGGGTCGCTACGACCCCTCCGGGAACAGCACTAGCGTTCATCCACAACGAGCGCCCGTCAAGGAGATGCCATGACCAAGACCCGCATCGGGCTGATGGGTTTCGGCCGGATAGGCCGCAACATCTTCCGGATGGTTCACGACCACCCCTCTATCGAGGTGGGGGCGATCTGTGACATCGACGACCCCTCCGGCCTCACCTATCTCCTCAAATACGACTCCATATACGGCCGCTTCCCCGGCGAGGTCGACTACAGCGACGGCACTCTGACCACCGACGGCCGCGACATCGCCTTTCTCGGGGGCAAGACGCCCGCCGACGTCCCGTGGGCGGAGCACGGCATCGACCTGGTGGTCGAGGCGACGACCCGCTACCGCAGCTCCGAAGCCAACCAGGGTCACCTCGACAACGGCGCCCGGAGAGTGGTGGTCACATCCTCGCCGGAGACCGCCGGGGAGATACCCATGGTGCTGGTGGGGATCAACGACCATGTGCTCGACGACGACCCACCGGTAGTGGCGCTCGGGTCCAACACCTCCAACGCCATCGCCCCCGTGCTCCGCACCCTGGACGAGGTCTTCGGGTTGACGCGCGCCTACTGGACGACGGTGCATGCCATGTCCAACTCGGGTCGTCTCGCGGACGTTCCCGGCGAGGGATTCCGCTCCAGCCGCGCCGCCGGCGAGAACATCATCCCCGAGGAGACCAACTCCCCGGAGATCGTCACCCAGGTGATGCCCGAGATGGAGGGAAAGCTGTCGGCGGTCGCTCTCAATGTGCCCGTCCCGGACGGGTCGACGGTGGATCTGGTCAGCATGGTCGATCGTCCCACCACCATCGAAGAGGTCAATGCGGCCATGGAGAAGGCGGCCGGCGAGCGTTACCGGCGGGTGATCGAGTACGTCGCCGACCCGATCGTCTCCTCGGACGTGAAGGGTTCGACCTACTCGGGCCTCTTCGACTCTCTCTCCACGATGGTGATGGGAGACACGATGGTGAAGACGATCACGTGGTTCAACAACGGGTGGGGCTACTCCGCCCGGGTGGTCGAGGTCCTCGAGCGCATGGCGGCCAACCTGGAGAAGGAGTCCTGAGATGAGCCTGAAGGTAGCGATCAACGGTTTCGGTCGAATCGGCCGGAGTGTCTTCCGGATCATCGCCGACCGCGCCGACTCCGATATAGAGGTGGTGGCGATCAACGACCTGGCCGACGACGACATACTCGCCTACCTCCTCGAGTACGACTCCGTCATGGGACCCTTCGAACACGAGGTGAGCGTCCACGACGGGGTGATGGAGGTCGGCAAGCACTCCATCCGGATGCTTCGGGAGACCGACCCGGCGGCCCTCCCCTGGGCCGATCTCGGTGTAGACGTGGTGATCGAGTCGACGGGGGTGTTCCGGGACCGCGCCTCGCTCCAGAAGCACCTCGACGCCGGGGCTCGCCGCGTGGTCCTGACGGTACCGTCGAAGGACCCCATCGACGAGACCGTCGTTCTGGGCGTCAACGACGCTCAGCTCGACCCCTCGGACGTCATCGTCTCGAATGCCTCTTGCACCACCAACTGCCTTGCTCCCGTGGCCAAGGTGCTGCAGGACGAGTTCGGCATAAAGCGGGGAGTGATGACGACGGTGCACGCCTACACCAACGACCAACGTCTGGCGGACGTGCCGCACAAGGACCTCCGACGCAGTCGGGCTGCCACCGAGAACATCATCCCCACGACCACCGGGGCGGCCAAGGCCGTCGCCGAGGTCCTCCCCGCCCTGGAAGGCAAGCTCGACGGCATGGCCATGCGGGTTCCCGTGCCCGACGGGTCGACCGTCGACCTGGTCGTGGAGCTGGAACGGGACGTGACCGTCGACGAGGTGAATGCCGCGATGCGGAAGGCAGCCGAAGGGGAGATGGCGGGGATCCTCCAATACAACGAGGACCCGATCGTGTCGACCGACATCATCGGCAATCCCCACTCTTCCATCTTCGACTCGGCCGGTACCCAGGTTCTGGGGGGGAACCTGGTCAAGGTGCTGTCCTGGTACGACAACGAGTGGGGGTACTCGAACCGAGTCGTCGACCTCGTCGAGCGCCTGGGCGAGGTCATGAGGCAGCCAGCGTGAGTCGGATGTCCAGACGGGTTCTCGGTCTTCAGTTCTCGGTCATCGGTACCTGACCGGCGACTGAAGGCCGTCTTCTGAGACCACGAACCGCGTGAACACGGATCCGTGGTGAAGACCGGTCAGTTCCAGGGCCGATCACAGACCGAAAACCGACAACTGAAAACTGACAACCGGCGCAGCCGGCTATGGCAGTAGGTCCAAGACCGTCTTACGAAACTCGTTGGGCTGGAAGGGCTTGGTGACGAAGGCGTCTGCTCCACCCTCGTCTGCGCGCCGCCGTGACTCCTCCTCGGCATGGGCGGTGAGGACCACGACGGGGGTCGTCTTGATAGCTGAATCGGAACGGACATTGGCGAGAACCTCCCAGCCGTCCATACCGGGAAGGCCGATGTCCAGGACCACCAGATCGGGCGCCTCGGTCTTCACCGCGTTCAGCCCGGTCTTGCCGTCGTCACGGGTCAGGATCTCCAGATCGGCGGCGCGAAGACACACCTCGATCAGCCGGCGGATGACCGCGGAGTCCTCGATCACCAGGATTCGATGGCCCACGCCACACCTCGCTCAGTCGGTCTATTGATTCGCACGATCAGGTTATCGGACCGTTCTGACCCAAAGTTGAGACTATCAGTGGGTCACGTTCGGCTGCCCGGAGCGGGCACGCTGAGATGCTCGACGAACGCTTCCAGCTGACGCAGAGTCCGCACCTCGTGGACGCTATCGCACCACCGCTGATACCGGCCCATCACCGAATCACCGGTGTCCCAGTAGCTACGTGGCTCCGGGTTCAGCCAGTAAACCGCCCGCGCCCGCGAGGCGATGTCGCCCAGCAGCTCGTCGCGGGGCGGCCGGTAGTTGTTACGGGCGTCGCCGGTGACGATCACTGTCGAGCGGGGTGTCACTTCCCGCCCGTATCGCTCTTCGAACCCGAGGAGCGCCGTGCCGTAGTCGGAGTGACCGTCGTGGAGAACGACCTCGGCTTCGGCAGCAACCCGCGCCAGAGCACCCGAGAAGTCGGTGGTGGTTCCGAAGAAGTCGGTGATTTCGTCGACGGTGTCGATGAAGGCGAAGGACCTCAGTTTCGAGAACTGGGTCGACATGGCGTAGGTGAACTGGAGCGTGAAACGAGCGAAGGTGGCCATCGAGCCGGAGATGTCGCACAGCAGGAACACCTCCGGTCGGTGAGGGCGGGGAGCCTTGAACCTCGGCTCGAGCGGCACCCCCCCGGTACCCAGGGACCTCCTGACGGTCTTGCGGAAGTCGAGCCGTCCCCGACGCCGAAGCCGGCGGCGCCGGGCGAGCCGAGCCGCCAGCTTGCGGGTCAGCGGAGCGATGGCGCCCTCGATGGCCTCCAGATCGGCGCGGCTGGCGTGCATGAGGTCGACGTCCTCTGTCAAGGGCCGCCGCACTGTCCGTGCCACGGCTTCCCTGCCGCGGTCCTCCACCAGCCTGCGCCGGATCTCCTCACGTACCGCCTCCCGCAGCTCCTCCATCCGGGCGGCCACCTCTTCAGACAGGATGCGACGGTCGAGGTCTCTCAACTCGCCCGCCTCCGCAGCCAGGAGCTCCGAGAGCATCGCCTCTATCGCATCGATGTCGAGGCGGCGCAGCGTCCGATACAGGTAGTAGGTCCCTCCGACCGGTCGACCGGGCTCGAACCCCGACAGGCGATCGACCGCCGATCCCACCGCCCGACCCATCGCCCCGACATCGGCGTCCATGAGTGCTTGGAGCAACGATCGGCGCAGGTCCTCCAGGTCGTCTCCACTCCCGCCGGCGCCTTCGCCCCCGACCCCCGGCAGCCCCGACGCCTGATCGTCGTCGTCGACCGGGAACCTGGTCGGGGCCAGCGCGAAATACACCTCGAAGGCCGAGTCGAAAGCCGGGAGGTGTCGCTCTGCCTTGACCAGGGTGGCAGCCAGGGTCGACTTCAGGCCTTCCCGGTCGCCGATGTCGATCACTTCCAGCGCTCGCATGGCGTCGATCGTCTCCACCATGGACACCGGCACCCCGGCGGCGCGTAACTCCCCGACGAAGTCCGTTATCAACGAGGTCATGGGGGTTGCGGCTCTGGTGGTCACTGACGAACCAGTTCGGCGGAGGCCCTCTCGATGTCGGACTGGTACTTCAAGAGGACATGCAGGGTTTCGGTGACGGTTTCCGTTTCGAGGTTCTCGATCGCCAGAGCGAGCAGGGTCCTGGCCCAGTCGATCGACTCGGACACCGACGGGCGCTTCTTCAACTCCATCTGACGAATGGAGCGAACGATCGCCGCGATCTGCTTGGCGAGCTTCTCGGGGAGGTCGGGAACCCGGGCGAGGAGTATCTCCTGTTCCCGATCGGGATCGGGATAGTCGATGTGGAGAAACAGGCAGCGTCGCTTGAGCGCCTCGGACAGCTCGCGAGTGTTGTTCGATGTGAGCACGACGAAGGGATGGGAGGAAGCAGCGATCGTTCCCAGCTCGGGGATGGAGACCTGGAAGTCGGAAAGAACCTCGAGAAGGAGGGCTTCAGTCTCGATCTCGACCCGGTCGATCTCGTCGATCAAGAGCACCACCGGCTCGACGGCCCGAATCGCCTCGAGGAGTGGACGGGTGAGCAGGAACGACTCTGAGAAGATGTCGTCCTCGAGCTGGCTCCACTCGTGGTCCCTGTCGGCCTGGATTCGCAGGAGCTGCTTCTTGTAGTTCCACTCGTAGAGGGCCCGGGACTCGTCCAGTCCCTCGTAGCACTGGAGGCGGACCAACCGCCTCTTCCACAGTCCCGCCAGGGCCTTGGCCAGCTCAGTCTTCCCCACGCCGGCCGGGCCCTCGACGAGGATCGGTTTGCCCAGGCGGTTGGCGAGAAACGCCACCTGGGCGATGTGGGGGTCGGCCAGGTAGTCGACGCTGCGCAGAGCCTCCATCAGCTCGGCGGGCGATTCGGTGACGTAGGGAGATAAGGACATGAGCCTCGGGGAAGGCGGACAACGGAGTGTAGGGGCAGGAGGGCAAGGCTCGTTCTCGCGGCTCCCCTGACCGATCAGTGGGTTGCCGCCGGTGAACCGCGGTTGTTCGCCCGGTGACAGCATGCGGGTCGAGGTCGACGAGACGACCGCTGCCAGCTGGGCGCGGCGTCAACCGTGGGCCACAGACCACCCCTAGCGGGGGCTGGAACCCAGGGTCGTCCCCCGGGACAACCCCGTAACCATCTGTGGGCTCCAAGCCACCCCTAGCGGGGTCTGGAACCCTGGGTTCGCCCCGGGGCTTTTGCCGACGCCTAGCCAACCGAAGCCGGCGGCACCCGGGAAGCAACACGTGACGCTTGCCCCGATCAGAGAGGGGGACCGTTACTACCCTGATACGGACATGAAAATCGTCATAGTGGGAGCCGGTGCTGTCGGCTCGTATCTAGCCAAACGCCTGTCGAGCGAAGGCCAGGATGTGCTCGTGATCGAAGCGAACGAGGATCGGGCGGCTGATCTCCAGGAGTCCATCGACGCTCTCGTCCGGGTAGGTAACGGCGCCTCGATAACCGCCCTCGAGGAAGCCGGCGTGGGCAAGGCCGACCTGCTGATCGCAGTCTCCAACTCCGATGGCGCCAACATCCTGGCCTGCAACACCGCTCACCAGCTCGGGGTGAAGCGCACGGTGGCTCGGATCGAAGACCCCGATCTGCGGGAGGGAGTCGACCGACTCGGAGTCGACGTGGTGATAGACCCCAGCGCCACCGCCTCGGAGGAGCTGGTGGCCCTGGTCCGTCAGACCGGGGTATCGGAGCTGGTTCGATTCGCCGACGGGGAGCTGGTCCTCGTCGGGGGCATCGTCAGCCCCAACTCGCCTCTGGCACGGGCGCCGCTCAGCCGACTACGGCTGCGGCACGCCGAATGGGGCTGGGTGGTGGCCGCCATCGTCCGCCACGGACGCACGATCGTCGCTCACGGGGACACCGAGGTTCTGGCCGGGGACCACGCTCTGTTGATGACGACCGCCGACAACGTGGAACGCGCCACGTCCCTGCTGGGACTGCGGCGCATGCACGTCGATCGGGTGATCATCACCGGCAGCACCCGGCTCTCCGAGCTCACCTCCGATGCCATGATCCAGGCCGGTTTCTCGGTGGTGATGATCGAGCCGGAACGGGCCCGGTGCTCGGCCATGTCGTCGCGACATCCAAAGGCGGTGATCGTCCACGGGGACCCCACCGATCCCGCCGTGTTCGGCGATCTCGACCTCGACGGCTCCGACGTCGTGCTGGCCCTGACCGGATGGGACGAAGTGAACATCACCGGCTGCCTGGTGGCCAAGGCCCTGGGAGCCGCCTCCACTATCGCCCGGTTCAATCGCATCGACTACGTGTCGCTCCTCTCCGGCGTCGGCATCGACGCGGCCGTGTCGAGCCGCCTGCTGGCAGCTTCGGCGATCCTCCGCTTCGTCCGCCACGGCGACATCCAGCAGGTCGTCACCTTCTCCGACACCGATGCCGAAGCGATCGAGCTGGATGTCATCGAGGGCGCCCCGGCGGTGGGCTCCTCCCTGGTGGAGTTGGAGCTGGCCCGCGGGGTCGTCGTAGGGGGGATCTCACGGGACGGGACGACATTCGTGCCTGACGGCTCTACCCGCATCAGGGTCGGCGACAGAGTGATCCTCTTCTCCTTGCCGGACGAGATCGAAGAGTCCTCTCAGCTGTTCGCTCCCTGATGCCTCACACGACCTCGTTGGAGGCCCGATCTCTGACCCGGACCCTCGCCTTCGTGATCGGCTCGACGGTCACGGCGGTGGGCGTTTCGATGGTGCTGGCGGCCACGGTGTCGGTGATCTACCAGGAGTGGTCCACGGCGCTGGGAATCGCGGGCGCCGCCGTGACGACAATCGGAGTCGGGTTGGTCCTGTGGAGGGTCGTGGGCCGTCCCTCCCCGATAGGCGTCAAGGAAGGCTTCGCCACCGTGGGCCTGGCGTGGTTCGTCCTGTCTATCTTCGGTGCCCTTCCCTACCTGTTCACCGGCACCATTCCCGGCGTTACCGACGCCTTCTTCGAGACCGCCTCGGGTTTCACCACCACCGGCGCCTCCATCCTCGCCGACCCCGCAGAGCTACCTCATGGCATCGGGCTGTGGCGGGGATTCACCCAGTGGGTAGGCGGAATGGGGGTGATCGTGCTCTCGGTGGCGATCCTTCCCCTGCTCGGCACCGGCGGAATGCAGCTCGCCCGGGCGGAGGCCCCCGGGCACACGCCCGACCGCCTCACTCCCCGCTTCCGCGAGACCGCCAAGCGTCTGTGGCTTCTCTATGCGGCCCTCACCGTCGTCGAGACGGTCCTGCTGGTGATGGGAGAGATGAGCCTCTACCAGGCGGTGGTGCATTCGTTCACGACGATGTCGACCGGCGGATTCGGCACCGAGGCGACGTCCATCGCCGGCTTCAGCAGCTACACGCAGTGGGTGATCACCGCCTTCATGTTCCTCTCCGGAGCCTCCTTCGCCCTCCACTTCCGGGCTCTGCGCCAGCCCCGCCAGTATCTCGATAGCACCGAGTTCCGCCTCTACGGGCTCATCTGCCTGGCGGCTCTGATCCTCGTGGCGGGAGGCCTCCTCGACGACCACGGAGTAGCCACTTCGATCAGGTTGGCCGCCTTCAATGCGACATCGATCGTCACCACCACCGGATACGCCACCACCGACTTCGGAGCGTGGCGCCCCGCCCTTCAGATCCTCGTGGTCGGCTTCATGTTCCTAGGGGGGATGTCCGGCTCGACGGCCGGCTCAGTCAAGACCTTCCGGGTGGGCATTCTCTCCAAGGCGGCCTTCACCGACCTGCGGCGGCTCGTGTACACGCGGGGAGTGTTCACGATCCGATTCGGTCGTGACCGGGTACCCGACACCGTGGTGGAGGCCATACAGTCGTACTTCCTCTTCTACATGTTCCTGTTCATGACGTCGACGTTCCTACTCACCTTCATCGACGCCAACCTCTCGGAGAGACTCGACCTCGTGACGGCTGCCTCGGCTGTCGCCGCCACTCTCGGGAACATCGGCCCGGGCCTGGGCGATGTCGGCCCCACTGCCAACTACGCCACGATTCCCGCCCTCGGAAAGTGGATGCTGTCGGGCCTGATGATCGTCGGGCGCCTGGAGATCTTCCCGGTCCTCCTGCTGTTCACTCGGGACCTGTGGCGGCGCTGAGGCGCCGCCACCGTCACGGTGGCGTGCAGTCCTAGACTCCGCCGTCTGTCGGAGATCGCGAGCGCCGGGTCGTATGTACATCGTCATTGCAGGGGCCGGACGGGTCGGTGGGCGACTCGCCACCGACCTGGCCGAAGCGGGCCACGACGTGGTCGTGATCGACAACAACGCCGACGCCCTTGCCGCTTTGGGGAAGTCCTTCGACGGTCTGGCCGTGCTGGGCGAGGCCTTCGATGTAGACAGCCTCACCGAGGCGCGGATCGCCCGGGCCGACGTTTTCTGCGCCATGACTGACGACGACAACGTCAACCTGATGGCGGCAGAGGTAGCCAAGGCCGTCTACGGAGTCGAGAGGGTGCTGGCCCGTCTTCAGGACGCGGCACGTGAGGGTTCGTACCGGGCGCTGGGGATCCCCTATATCTCGACGACCAGGCTCATCTCGGCGGTGGCGTTGGAGAGAATCAAGTCCGACGAGTTCTCCATTCACGTGACCTTCGATGCCGGCGATGTAGACATCGTCGAGTTCACACTCGGCCTCGCCGCCAAGGGCAAGCGAGTCGCCGACCTCGAGGTCGAAGGTGCCCTGCGAGTTGCCGCGATCCGCCGGGGTGAAACCACCAGTGTTCCGGCATCCGACACTCCTGTGGACCCCGGAGACCTGATCGTTGCGGCCACACGGCACGGTGTCAGGTCGCGGATCGAGCATCTCCTGGAGAAGAGCCGGTGAAGGTGCTCATCGTCGGAGGAGGGAAGGTCGGGGGCCACCTCACGGAGGTCCTGACCGAGGACCGGGCAGTGGTGGTGGTCATCGAGATGGATGCCGCTCATGCCAAGGAGCTGGCGGAAGAGACCAGCGCCCTGGTCATACAGGGGGACGGGACGGACGTTCGCATCCTCGATGAGGCCGACTGCGAGCACGCCGACTACCTGGTGGCGGTCACCGGCAGCGACGAAGACAACCTGGTGGCATGCCAGCTCGCCCGCACTGCGTTCGGGTGCGAGAAGGTACTGGCTCGCGTCAACGACCCGCGCAACGCACGAACGTTCGACGCTTTGGCCGTGCCCCGCGTCTCGGTGACCGACCTGTTCGTACAGGTCCTCGAACAGCAACTCGATCTGGGGGATCTCACCCGAGTGGCCGCTCTCGGCAAGGGCGAGGCGAGCCTGGTCGAGATCGAGGTGCCGACCGGCCGGTCTCCGGCGGCGGTGGCGGCGCTCGGCCTTCCCGCCAACACCGTCCTGGCGGCGATAAGGCGAGGAGACGAGGTTCTCATCCCCGCCGGTCAAGATCAGGTGATGCCCGGTGACAAGATCATGGTCGTCACCTTCGCCCACAACGAAGAGGAGACCAGGGCGGTGATCCGCGGGGAATACGCATGAGGACACATCGGCCACCGACGATCACCAACAGGTCCGACATGGTGGGGGGAGTTATTCACCTGTTGGCGGAGATCCTCGCGCTGGCCGTCGTCCTCGGAGTCGTGACCGTCATCGCCTGGATGATGCTGCTCATCTGATGCTGCTGAAGCCCCACCGCGACGACGTCGCTCTCATCGCCTTCTATCTGGGCAGGATCCTGTGGGTTCTCGCCGCCGCCGGGCTGCTCCCGATGGCGGTGGCGTTGATGGAAGGGGAATGGCAGCCCCTGGGATGGTTCGCCACGATGTCGGGGACCGCGGGGGTGCTCGCTTCGGGGACCGAGAGGTTCCGCCCCCGGGCAGGTCGGTCGCTGCGCTGGGGCGACGGCATGGTCGTCGTGGCCCTGACGTGGCTGGTGGTGCCGGCAGTAGGCAGCATCCCGTTTCTCCTCAGCGGTCACTTCGGCGACGGGCTCGATGCCTTCTTCGAGTCGATGAGCGGGTTCACCGCCACCGGGTTGACCGTGATGTCGGATGTGGACCACAACCCGGCCTCAATGACCGTCTGGCGTCAAACGACCCAGTTCCTCGGGGGTCAGGGGATCGTCCTGGCAGCCCTGTCCGTCTTCGCCGGCGGTGGGATACTCGCCCTCTACCACGGTGAGGCCCGGGACGAGCGAGTGTTCCCATCGGTCCGTTCGACCGCCCGCTTCATATGGCTCGTTTCGGTTTGGCATGGAGTCCTGGGAATCGCTGCCCTGTGGACGATCGGCTACTTCCAACTCGGTTTCGAGCCGGGTAGAGCGCTTCTCCACGGATACTCCATTTTCATCGCCGCATTCGACACGGGTGGCTTCTCCCCCATGTCGACCTCCCTCGCCTACTACCGGTCACTGCCCTACGAGCTGGTCACCATGTGGCTGATGCTGGCCGGCACGCTTTCGTTCGGAGTGCACTATGCCCTCTGGCGCGGCCCGCGCAACGTCTTGAGGAACCTGGAGACGAGAACGATGGCGGTGTCGGTGATAGCGGCGTCGACCCTCGTGTTCGCCGGGTTCGTCGTTGCCGGAACCTACGGCAACGTGGGATCTCTCGTCCGCCGCGGATTCTTCCACGTTCTCTCCGCCCACACCTCGACGGGTTTCTCGACGGTCACCACCTCCGACCTGGCCGCCTGGGGCGGACTCGCCTTCGCAGCCATCGCCACCGCCATGGCCCTCGGAGGTATGGGCTCCTCCACGTCCGGTGGCGTGAAAGCCCTGAGGGTCGGCCTGACTCTCAAGACCCTCGCCAACACGATCAAGGAGGTCCTGCTTCCCGAGCACTCGGTGATAAGCCAGCGCTTCTACCAGAACGGGGCGAAGCAACTGACTCCCCGGCTGGCTCAGTCGGTGATGGCCGTGAGCCTGCTGTTCGTCGCCCTCTATCTGTTCGGAGCGATGGTGGGTACCGCTTACGGTTTCTCGCTCCAGGACGCCCTCTTCGAGGCAGTATCGGCGGCCGGGACCGTAGGCCTCTCGGTGGGGATCACCGAGCCGGGCATGCCGGTCGGGCTCCAGCTCACCTACATCCTTCTCATGTGGGCGGGACGGCTCGAGTTCATCGCATTGTTCGCTCTGGCGGGTTTCGTGATCTCGACGGTGGCCGGCGAATGAGGACCCTCCTCCCGGCGTCCTTCTGCCTGCTCCTGCTCTTGATGCCGGCCACCGCCTCGGGAGCGGAGGTCGACGAGGTAGCCGTGAGCGAGCTGGTGGCCGATCCAGCGACCTGGGACGGCCGGAGGCTGGCCGTCACAGGCGAGCTGGTCGGTGACTACTCGCTGCGGGCCGAGGGGGTGTGGGTGCAGGTAAACGACGATGCGTACGCCACCTCACCGATCGGGGGAGGCGGGGTCCCGGTCGGCACCAACATCGGGCTGGGAGCCCGGATCCCGCCGGCACTGTTCGCAGGCAACGTCGACGGACCGCCGGGGCGACACGGACGAATAGGGCCCTTGGTCCGCCTGGAGGGTGTCTTCGTCCACTCGGATCCCGAACTCGGAGGTGAGACGTACCTGGCAGTCGACCGGGTCGAGACCCTGGTTCCCGCCCGAAGCTATCCCATTCCGGGCGCCGATCCATGGCTGGGAGTGGGGCTGGCGCTTATGATCGTGTCGGGCACCATCACCTGGCGACAGCGGCGTCGCTTCGGCCCGGTCGACGCCGGCGTCACGTCACGAACACGACCAGGTCGTCGCGATGAATAGCCTCGTCCCCTCCTCGTCGGCCCGCCCTGACCGCCAACTCGCCGCTGCCCAGACGGGCGATGCCCCGGGCCAGCACCCGTCCCTCCAGGGTGACTACATCGACGGCATCCCCCGGAGAGAAGAACCCATCGACTTCCACCACGCCCACGGGCAGCAACGAAGTGCCGCCGTTGGCCAGCGCCCGAGCCGCTCCGTCATCGACGGTGATCGAACCCACCACCGGCTGACAGAAAGCGATCCAGAGCTTGCGGGCCGGGAGGGCGGTGGATCGGGGCTCCACCCACGTCCCCACATCCTCCCCGGCGACGATGGCAGGCAGCGAGCTGGAGGCTGCTGCTGCCACCACGGTGGGGATCCGCGAGAAGGCGGCGATACGAGCCGCGGACACCTTGGAGCCGACACCGCCCGAACCGAGCGGCCCCGATCCGCCCAGAAGATCGAGCTTCTCGTCGGCGTGGTCGACAGCCGCCAGGAACTCGGCCTCACCCTGTCGGGGGTCGGCCGAGAACAACCCGTCTGTGTCGGTCAGTATCACCAGCAGGGACGCGCCCACGAGATGAGACACGATCGCTGCCAGGCGGTCGTTGTCGCCCATCCGCAGCTCGTCGATGACCACGGTGTCGTTTTCGTTGACGACCGGGACGATCCCCACCGACAACATACGATCGAGTGCCTGACGAGCGTGGAGGTATTGCTCGCGGTTGGCGAGGACGTCGCGGGTCAGCAACACCTGACCGGCGACGATCCCGTGCGACTCGAACGCCCGCGAATAGCGATGCATGAGGCGTCCTTGACCGACGGCCGCGGCCGCTTGCAACCCAGGCATGTCGGAGGGACGCTCTGTGAGTCCGAGCGCGGACACGCCCCATGCCACCGCCCCCGACGAAACGAGCACTGTGGGGAACCCGGCACGCCGCGACTCTGCCACCCCTTCCACGGTCCGCTCGACGGCTCCGTCATCGAGCGTGCCGTCTCCGGCGACGAGGCTGGATGAGCCGACCTTGACCACGAGCCGGTTGCCCGGCGACAAGGGATACCTCATTCTTCCTCACCGGGGCTCTGATACTCGAAGGTCAACTCGCCGATGTGCACCTCGTCACCCTCGACGGCCCCTGCCTCCTCCAAGGCCGCGTCGACCCCCAAGCGGGCGAGCCGTGTCGCCGCCATGTCGGCGGCCTCGGGATTGGTGAGATCGGCGAACGCCACTGCCCGACGAGCGCCCACTCCCTCCACACGCCATCCGTCGGCGTCGCGTCGCACCGTGAAGGGGCGTTCGGTGGGGCGATGCAGCACATATCCGGGTCGATCGGGGGCCTCCTTCACCGCCTCATCCACCAGATCGGCGATGCGATGCAGCAATTCCGGTATCCCGTCACGTGTCAGAGATGAAACGGAAGGCACCTCGGGCATCCGGGTCCGCGCTCCAACCGCCTCCGTGAGATCCGCCTTCCCGAGCACCACGAGTCGCGGGCGGCGACCCAGATCGGGCGAATAGCGCTCCAGCTCACCCACCAGGATCTCGAGCTGCTCCTCGGGCGGCACCGGCTGGGTCTCCGACGGATCGAGCAAGATGACCAGGGCACGGGCTCGCTCGGTGTGGCGGAGGAACTCGTGGCCGAGACCGCGTCCTTCCGCCGCTCCCTCGATCAGGCCGGGGATGTCGGCGAGCACGAAATCCCGGCCGTCTACCTCTACCACGCCGAGGTTGGGCTCGAGGGTGGTGAAGGGGTAATCGGCTATCTTCGGCTTGGCGGCCGACACCGCCGATATCAACGTGGATTTGCCGGCGTTGGGGAATCCGATCATCGCAGCGTCGGCCATCAGCTTCAGTTCGAAGGTGAACGACAGTTCTTCGCCGTACTCGCCCTGCTCGGCAACGGAGGGGGCGCGGTTGGACGGGGAGACGAAGGCGGCGTTTCCCCTGCCGCCGCGGCCACCGGGCACCAGCGTCACCGATTGGCCCTCCGCCACCAGATCGGCGACCAGGGTGCCGTCATCGTCATAGATGGACGTCCCCGGAGGGACCGGGAGGGTCAGGTCGGTACCGTTTCGCCCGTGCTGGAAGTCCCCCCGGCCGTGGGTACCCGCCCCGGCGCGATGGTGAGGGTTCCGCTGGTAGGCGAGCAGGGTGTTCATGCCCCCGTCCACGGCCGCTATCACTGCTCCCCCCCGACCCCCGTTGCCTCCATCGGGCTTTCCCTTCGGGAGCCCGCGACGACGAACGAAGGACGCCACTCCGGCTCCACCATTGCCTCCCCGGAGATGCACGCGAACCCTGTCTACGAACATGGGAAGACCGGGCCGTGCCCGCCGGGCACGGCCGTCAGCCGGTGAGGACGTCTACGAGCCGGCGGCGGTTCCGGGTGCCGTAACGCACCGTTCCGGCCGAAAGGGCATACAGCGTGTCGTCGCCGCCCCGTCCGACGTTGGTACCGGGATGGATGCGGGTGCCCCGCTGGCGAACGATCACCGCCCCGGCATCGACGACCTGGCCGTCGAAGACCTTGGGACCGAGGCGCTGTGCCGCGGAGTCGCGGCCATTCTTGCTGGAGCCGCCTGCTTTGGTCTTGGACATGTCTACTCCTCCTCGGAGGCGGCCTCAGCCTTCGCCTCCTGGGACTTCTTGGATGGGGACTTGGTGGTGGCGGACTTTCCCGACTGAGCCTTGCTCGACTGGGACTTGCCCGTCTGGGTCTTCTTTGTCCCGGTCTTCTTGGCTGGCTTGCTCGACGGGAGCTCAATGGCGGTTATCTCGAGCTGGGTGAAGGTCTGGCGGTGGCCCATGCGCCGGCGGTAACCCGACTTGTTCTTGTACTTGAAGATGTCGATCTTGTCACCCTTCACCTCACCGAGCACCTTGGCGGTGACGGTGGCATCGGCCAGGGCGTCAGCGGCGGTGTGAGTGTTGCCGTCGTCGTCGACGACGAGCATGGGCCGGAACTCGACCGTGTCGCCGGCGTTCTTCACACGCTCGACCTCGATGACGTCACCGGAACGCACCTTGGCCTGCTTGCCGCCCGCGCGGATGATGGCGTACATGGGCATGACCTCGTAAACAGGGATTGCAACCAACAAGGGTAGCAGCGCCACCGTCCGTCCTCGAAAGCCTATTCCAGGCATCCGACCATCCGCTGACCGGCCGCAGGCACACGCGTCGACCCCCGTCCTGCCTGCGCTCTGGAGCAGCCTAATGGAGTAGACGAGGGCCTGCGACTGCACGGCCCGGATCCCTCTCCCTACTCGACGTCGATCCCCGTGGGCACCGGCAGGCCGTACTTGACGGCCTCCTCGTGGACCAATACCCCACGGCCCTCACAGTGGGGGCAGGGCTCCGAGAAGTGCTCCAGGAGCCCGGCCGACACGTTCTTGCGTGTCATCTCCACCAGGCCCAGATAGGAGACGTCGAACACCTGGGTGCGGGTCTTGTCCTTGGCCAGGGTCTCACGAAGCCGACGGAGCACGAGCTGCTGGTTCTTCTCCTTCTCCATGTCGATGAAGTCGATGACGATGATCCCGCCTATGTCGCGCAGCCTGAGCTGGCGGCCGATCTCCTCGGCAGCCTCCAGGTTGTTCTGGAGGACCGTCTCCTCCAGGCTGGACGAGCCGACGAACTTGCCGGTGTTCACGTCGATGACGGTCAGCGCCTCGGTGCGGTCGATCACCAGATGGCCGCCGGAGGGAAGGTACACCCGCCGCTCCAGGGCCTTGCGCAGCTGATCGTCGACGTGATACCGCTCGAACAACGGCATCTCGTCGTTGTAGTGCTGCACCTTCGACACCAGGTCGGGCGCCGTGCTCCGCAGATAAGCCGTGACGTTGTCGTAGGCCGCCTTCTCCTCGATGAGCATGCGCCGGAAGTCGGCTGTGAAATGCTCACGGATGACACGTATCAGCAGGTCCGGTTCCTCATACACCGCCCGGGGAGCCCCGCCAGAGGCGGCCTTGGCCGTGATCTCCTCCCAGGATTTGACCAGCCGCGAGATGTCGGCGGCTATCTCCTCGGCGCTGGCGTGGAGAGCAGCAGTGCGAACGATGACTCCGAACCCTTCGGGCTTCACCTCGTCGATGACCCGGCGGAGCCGGAGACGCTCGTCTTCGGGAAGCCGACGGCTGATCCCGTGACTGTCGGAATCGGGCACGAGCACGAGGTAGCGGCCCGGAAGGGAAGGTGCGCCCGTGAGGCGGGCCCCCTTCGCCCCCATCGGATCCTTGACCACCTGCACGAGGATCTCGTCACCCTCGGCGAGGCTCTCTTCGATACGCGGCGGGCCGTTGCGATGCTTCTTGCGGTCGTAGGCGACATCAGAGGCGTAGAGGACGCCGTTCTTGGCCGCCCCGAAGTCGAGAAAGGCGGCCTCCATCCCGGGAAGGACGTTTCGGGTCTTGGCGAGGTAGATGTTGCCGACCATGGATGACCGATCCGGCCGTGCCACATAGTGCTCCACCAGCACCGGACCCTCCAGCACCACGATCTGAGTCTGAGCACCGACCGACCGCACCAGCATCTGACGCCGCCCGACGTCGGTGGGGATGATGATTTCCTGCTCGGCCGGGGGTCGGCCGTTGGATCGGCCCCTGCCCTCTCCGGGGGTCTCTCCCTTGCCGGTGCGCTTGTTGGCCCGGTCGCTCTTCCTGTCGGACTTCTTCGGCTGTCCCGAGGGCTTGCCGGCGGGTTCCTCTACGCGGCGGATCTCGACGGTCTGGCCGCCGATGCGAAACGTCTTCCTCTCTTCGACCACCTCACCTTCAGTGGTCGACTTCTTGAGCACCGTTGCGGTGCGACGGCGGAAGATGGCCATGGGTTTTCACTCCTGTGGGTTGCGGAATGACCGATCGGGACGCCGGACCTGGCGGAGGGATCGGTCGGGAAACGGAGTTGGTTCGACGCGTACCGCCCGGACCCGGTTGGCACGGGCCCGTATGAGGTCTGATATGGGCCGACCCCGATCCAAGGGGACGGGAGCCGGTGAGAAAACGATCGTGCCAGTGGCAGAGACGTCACCGTCAAACTCCGAGGACGAACCGCTCGAGGCGGTGCGGAACCCACGGTAGCACACCCCGGACCCGCTCCCGGAACCCCGTGGTCAGGCCTCCAGCCCCAGTTCCTCCTGCTGTCCCTCCTCCGGCCGGTAGCACCGGCGACATCGAGCCTCGTAGGCCCCCTCCGCACCCAGCACCACGAGATCGTCGGAACGGAGGATTCGTTGCGTGTAGAGCGCCGGCCCGCCGCACCGATGGCACACCGCCAGAGCCTTGGTGACATACTCCGCCCGGCCGCACAGGGCGGGGATCGGCTCGAACGGGCGCCGGAGATAATCGAGGTCGAGACCGGCTACCACCACCTGCATTCCGGCGTCCGCCAGCCGATCCACGGCCTCCACCAGACCGTCATCGAAGAATTGTCCCTCGTCGATCCCGATCACCTCGGTGTGGTCGTCGATCGCCCCGAGGAGTTCAGCGGAGTCCGCGACCGCCTGAGCCGCCACCGAGAGCGAGGAGTGAGATACCACCTCGGACATCGAGTAGCGCTCGTCCAGCGCCGGCTTGAAGACCTGAACGGGGATGCGGGCGATGGCGGCGCGGGTCACCCGGCGGATCAACTCCTCGCTCTTTCCCGAGAACATCGGACCGCAGATGACCTCCAGCCATCCGCGATCGCCCCGACGCCACATCACGCGGCGAGAGGCTAGTGGTCTGGTTGCCCTTGTTGGTTTTCAGTTCGGTTGTCAGTTCTAAGTTCAACCGAGAACCGGAGACTGAGAATCTAGATCGGGCATCACACCACGTAGTTCTCGCCGGGGACGGGAGAACGGCGCAGCCAGATCGAGTTGACGATACCGAGGGCGAAGGCGAGGGACATGAACGCCGACCCTCCCAGGCTGAGAAACGGCAGGGGCAGCCCCGTCACCGGGGTGATCCCCATGGTCATCCCCACGTTGATGAAGATGTGGAACATGAGCGTCGCTCCGATTCCCACCGCGATGAGGGCGCCGAATCGATCCCGGGAGCTGGAGGCGATGAGAAGGACACGCCAGATCAGGATCATGAAGGCGACCAGGACCAGCAACCCGCCGATGAAGCCGAGCTGCTCCGCCACGGCGGTGAAGATGAAGTCGGTCTCCTGCTCCGGCACATACTGGAAGTTGGTTTGCGTCCCCTGGAACAGACCCCTACCGATGAGCTGGCCCGACCCGATGGCGAGCTTCGACTGCTGGAGGTTGTAACCGATCCCCTGGGGGTCGATGCTCGGGTCCACGAGCACGCGTATCCGATCGAGCTGGTAGGGAGCGATCCGATCGGTCTGGACGAGATAGGCCGTGAGTGCGATCCCCGAGACGGTCACGGTGGTGAGCTGTCGCCAGGAGGCGCCGGCGCTGAACAGCATCGCCATCATCACGAAGGCGAACACCAGCATCGTGCCCAGGTCCGGTTGCTGGTAGATGAGTATCGCCGGAACCGCCACCACCGCCACTACCAGCCCGACTTTGGGCCAGCCCAGATCGGGACGATCGTCGTCGCGGCTGTGGGGGGCGAGGATCGAGGCGAGTGCGAGCACCACCACCACCTTCGCCAACTCCGCGGGCTGGAGGTCGAAGAAGGGAAGATCGATCCAACGCTGGGCGCCGTTGCGCTCCTCGAACAGGAACACCGCCACCAACAGCACGATGACGACTCCGTACAGGTACGGGGTCAGGTGCCGGTACTCGCGGTAGTCGACCATAGACGCCAGCATGTAGATCACGATGCCGGCGGCGACGAAGATCATCTGCCGTTCCATCGACACGGTTCCCGTCGCCCGGGTAGCCGAATAGATCATCACCAGTCCGAACACGGCCAGGATCAGCATCGTGCTGAACATGATCCAGTCGGGCCGGTTGCGGCGCCGTTCGGAGACTGCTTCCCGGGCGGCACGAGCGATGGTCGCCATCAGTCGGCCTCCTCGCCCTCGACGATCTGCGTCGGTTCATTGCCCATCAGGTATTGGAGTATTTGACGAGCCACGGGAGCCGCGACCTGACCCCCGCTGCCGCCCTCATCGATGAGCACGACCACGATGAAGCGGGGATCGGACAATGGTGCCACTCCCACGAACCAGGCGTGGTTGTCGCGGTTCTGGGAGACCTGGCCGGTGCCGGTCTTGCCCCCCACCTCCTCCAACCCCGGCCCGAAGTCGGCGAAAGCCGCCCGGGCCGTCCCACTGGCGACGACCCGACCCAGGTCGGTGATCAAAGACGAGCGCACCGCCGGGTCGACGTCGACGGTGCCGAAAGAGCTCGAATCGTGCTGATAGATGATCTGGTCTTCGCGGTCGCGCACCTCGGCCACGGCCGCCGGCTGCACCACCGTGCCTCCGTTCACGAGAGCGGCATAGGAAACAGCGACCTGGAGCGGGGTGGCGGTCAACGCTCCCTGGCCGATGGCCAGGTCCATGAGGTCACCGCCCAGGAAAGGGCCGCCGGGAAGCTCTAGCCGGGAGGGATCGAGGCGGGGAACGGCGTTGGGATTCTCGAGCTGGAACTCCTTCCACTCCTGGAAGAGCTCGGGTGTGGGGATGGTGCCCGCCGCCTCACCGGTCAGGTCGATACCCGTCCTCTGGCCGTATCCCACCTGGGAGGCGAAATCCTGGAGCACATTCACGTTCATCGAGTTGCGGTTCTGCCACACACCCAGCGCCACCGACCAGAAATAGATGTTGCACGACT
>CAZTXD010000053.1:10958-21363 GCA_964617995.1 uncultured Acidimicrobiaceae bacterium | reverse complement strand
CACGGTCCCACCACTTCGACTCACAGGTGTGGCAGGAGAAGAAATGGACCTCGGTGTCGTCCGGGAGACGATGCTTTATCTCGATCACATCGCGGGCATGACATTGGGGGCAGTCCATCATCGGCCTCGGTCAGGGGGAAGTCCCGAGTGTACCGGCAGTCCAGGGGTTTTCCACAGTCCTCCCGACCCAGGCGGGCGATCACTCCTCTTCCAGCAGACGACCGATGTAGCGGCTCCGGCGGCGACCGTCTTCGGTCCAGTAGGCGTACCAGTACGGTCCGTGAGGGCACCGGCTACAGGCCGCCTTCCCGCATCGAACGGCCTGCTGGCGCAGGCTGACCGACACCGTCGAGTCGGGCCGTAGCACACCGGACCGCTCCAACCGGGCCCGAGCGAGGATGAGCAGCCGCTGCAGCTCATGGTCGTCCAGGTCCCGCACCGCGTCGAGGAGGTCACGATCTAGCCCCATCCCAGTGGACGTCCGGATGGTCTCGCTCAGGCCACGTCGAACGCGAACAGCGGCGTCACCGACCGTCGGTCGGTGAGGGTCCATCCCATGGGAGGGGTGAGGCGGTCGGCGTGATCGACACACAGAAAGTGACCGGGCTCACCGAACTGGGTGCCCAGATCCTCGAGCCATACTGAGCGTTCGGCGTAGTCGAAGGACATGAAGATTGCGGCGGGGGCGCCACAACGGGTGCATCTCGAAACCATGACCGGAGGCTAACCGCCCGAGTGGCCGATTCCCGGTATCTGACGCGGGACACCCCCTCGCCACCAGCGACCCCGGCCGTTGTCGACGACGAGGACGGAGGGAACGGCGTCGATCCCGAGCCGCTGGAACACCTCGGGTTCGTCCTCCCAGCTCATCTCGGTGAAGGCGGCTCCTCTCGCTCTCAGCGTCGCCCGGGCGGCCTCGCAGGTTTCGCAACCCCCGGAGGTGAGCAGGTAAACGCCCGGCTCGAGCCCGGGAGCGGGGATCGTGCGGGGACGTGTCCGGGGTAGACGACGCAGCGCCACCACCACCAATGCCACCACCGCCGCCACGGCCAGCACGATGAGAGCCCTGTCGGTCATCCGGTGCTTTGGGCGGCGTCTCCGGCGAGGCCTTCCTCGGTGGCGGTCGTCCAGGTGACGATCAGGTCTCCGTCCCCTTCGACCCGCGCCCCCAGTAGATTCCCGGATGCCTCCACCGTCGCCCAACTCCCGGCAGGTATGTCGATCTCCTCTAGGGAGGTGCCGATGTCGGAGAGCACCCTGGCCGCCACGTCTACCTCTCCGGGATTGAACAGGTGGATGGCGGTCGAACCGAGCCGGCCGGCCCCCGGAAGCATCCACGACGTTCCCGCCTCCGGCACCCCGGGAATCAGGGCCCGCACCTCCTCCCCCGTGAGGCGGAGCACGGCGGAGACGGGGGAGGCGGCGACGATCCTGACGACGCCTTCACCCTCCAGCAGCTCGGACACCGGAACCACCATCTGGCCCCGGGCGGGGACGGTTCCCTCGTAGGCCGCCTCCACCAGACCCTCCGGCCCGTAGACGTCGAGCTGGAACGGCACCTCGGTCGTTCCCGGAGCCGCAAGCACCAGCGTCCGGTTCACATCCTCCAGGTCGGGCAGCGGCAGGTACCAGTCGACATTGGGCACCTGACCGGCTATCGCCGCCGCATCGCCTGATCCTTCCTGGGTGGCGGCGGCGACGACACGGCCCTCCTGAGGTGTGACCGCCACCGACATCACCTGGCGTCCCGGAAGCTGGCCGCCCAGGTCGACGGTGACCAGCGAGCGGGGGGGAACGACGACACGCTCCAGGTCGGGATTCGACTCGGCACCGATCTCGCTCGCAATTCCGAGGGTTACGGTGGCCGTGCCCGCGAACGGATTCGCCAGCAGGAGGGCGAACGTCTCACCCTCCGACGTGCTCCCCCCGGTCACGAGGACCGTGTCCGGGAAGCCGGCATCACATCTGCTGGCTGCAGCTACGTCGCCCGTGAGGACGGCGGCCAGCCGGGTCGTGGCCTCGGCGAGACCCAACAGCACCGGCGACCGGGCCAGACCGGTGAGCTCGGACACCTCGAATATCATCGCTCCGTCGGCCGGTATCTGCCGTGTCTCCTCGGCCACTACCTCCCCGGCCGAGAAGACACGGGCCGTGACGTTCCCTTCAGCCCCTCCCAGCAGGTGCACGGTGGTGTCCCTTCTGGCCGCCTCGCCGGTGGGGCACACGGCGAACATCGCCGGGGAAGGCGACACCACCGGGTCGGGCGATGGTGTCGACGGTCCGGGAACCACCGCTACCGCGGTCGCCAGCATGGCGATGACGATGAGAGCGAGGGTCCTCATGAGTCGGCTCTCCCCCCCCAGATCGCCAGGCCAACGGAGACGGTGACCGCGACCGCCGCCATCAGGGAGATCAACCGGTTGCGTTGAAAGGCGGTGTAGTCGGCACGACCGTCGCTGCCGTCGACGGTGCCGGCCCAATCGTCGGACTGCCAGTCGGGTGTCCAACCCGGGCCCCCCTGTACGGCCAGCCGCACCCGGTCGTCGGGATCACCGGCGAAGCCGGTTCCCTCCCTCTCCCAGGGCCGGCCGCTCGTCGTCTCCGCCACCGGGACGGAAACGGTGTTCTCGTAAACGACCAGGCGTTCCGCCAGCGGAAGAGGGTTCAGGTCGAACTGGGCATCGAGAGCGGGTCGCAGCGAGGGACCGGCGTCACCGGCGAGGACCAGCCAGCGGATCCCGAACGGGGCGAGCATCTCCCCCGGCTCCAGAGTCGCCCCGGAGGCGATCTCGTATATGGCTTCCTCGAGCGCACGATCCCCGTCCCCTGGGGGGCCCAGCACCGCCTGGTCGAGCGTGGCACCCCTCGAGTCGACGAGCCGGTACCACAGGCCCGGTCCGGCCCGGGACTCGCCGGGTAACGATGCGGGGGAGTCGGCGACGAGCAGTGCTCGCTCCACACCCACCGCCGACATCGAGATGAAGGCCACGTCACGACCCCAGGCGTCGGCCGCCAGGCCACCCCTCCCTCCGGCCATACCCGTCAGCGACACGACGACCACGACGGCGCCGACCCCTGCCGCCAGCCATGTCGCCGGTTCCCTTCGCTCGGGGATCTTCAGGGCGGCAGCGACGACGACACCTACGCCCACCGCCGCCACCGCCAGCAACGCCTCCTGGATCTCGGGTCCGACGGCCTGGGCGAGGGTCAGCCCACCCAGGGTCATGGCTCCGCCCAGGAACGACGCCCGCCAGCTCCCGGCGACCATCCCGGCGAGGACGGCCGCCGTGATCACGACCAGGCCGAAAACCCCCACCTCGATTGGCATGGCGACACCGTCTAGAAGGGCCTCTCCCCGGCCCAGCAGGTAGGGGAGGCCCACCACCGAACCCGCCGTCGCCGGCAGAGCGACCAGCGGCCGGCTCTGAAACCGACCCAGGAGTCGCACCGACGCCGAGAAGAGGAGAGGCACCACGCCTAGTAGCGGCACGAAGGCGGACACCGCCGCCACCCACAGAGTCGCCTTCCCCACAGCTCCCCAGTAGGCACGGGGCCCTCTCCCTCCCTGCCCCAACACCGACGACAGGGCCCACGGGAGGAGCCCGATGCCGACCAGGGCAGTCCAGCGCCCTTGCCCGGCGAGGAGAGCGGCGGGGAGGCCGAACAGGGCGGCGACACCACCGAGATAAGCCCCGGCGCCGCCGACCCGGAGGCGACGGCCGAGGCGGCCGACGCCGAAGACACCGAGGAGGAAGGCGGCCAGCGTGAGGAGCGACCGCGCCGGCTCCTCGTTCCCGAACAGGACCAGCTGCAGCAGAGCCGCCGGGCCGAGGGAGGGATGCACGGCGGCGGTCGTGCCCAGCCCGGCGGCATTCCAGCCACCGGAGAAGCGCTCGAGAGCCGCCAACGGGTCGTCACCGAAAGGAAGGGCGTACCCGACGACGGGGAGACCCGACAGGAAGATCGAGCGCAATCCGACCGCCACCAGGACACAGGCGCCGATCAATCCCCACGTCGCCCCCGAGTTGAAGACCTCCGACGCCCGTCTGGCCATGGGACGGTCGTCGTCGAACGCTCCCAGGATCCGCTCTGAGAGCTCCGACCCGACCTGACGAAGCCGAACCGAGCCCCGAACCTGATAGCGGAACAACTCCTCGTCCCCTACCTGCCGCACCCGGGACAGGACTCGTCTCGCCCCGACGGTGGACGGCAGATGCCGGAGGTTCCACAGCCACGTGAGCCCATAGCGCGGGATCAGCCGCCACCGTCCCAGGAGGAGGCCGCCCAACGAGTCGAGGAGCCCGTTGAAGAACGCGAACGGGATCATCCACAGCAGCGTGATGGGGCGATACGCCTTCAGCATCGCCCGTAACCGCCCCGCCTGCTCCCTCCACCCTCCGTCGCCTCGTCCGCATCGACGATGGTGGAACACCTCCGAGGAGGGCACCACGATCACCCGGCCGCCTGCTATTCGCACTCTCTGACTGAGGTCGAGCCCGGCCGCCACCGGCGCCAGCACCGAGTCGAGGCCCCTCAACCCCTTGAGGAGGTCGCGTCTCACCAGCATCGACACGGACGAGACGAAGGCGACGTCCCGTACCACGTCGTACTGCTCCAGGTCGACCTCCCCCTCGTCGAGACCGCTGTAGGGCTCACCGAAGACATCGGTGGCCGAACCCACCCCTTCCAGCGTGTCACGGGTGCCCCCCACCAGCAGCTTGGAGCCGGCCAGGGACGCCTCGAAGCGGTCGGCCTCGGCGACGAGAGCCCCCAGCGCATCGGGGCGAGGCTCGGCGTCTCCGTGCAGGATCCACACGTAGTCCACCGACGGGTCGAGGTCCGCCACCACCCCTTCCAGGTCCTCGTTCAGCACCACACCGCGGGGAGCGTCCGAGTCGGTGGCACCGATGAGGCGCACGGCCGCGGGGACGTGGCGCTGTTTGCCGACGGCCTCGAGGGTCGCCTGGGGATCCACTCCGGCCACGACCGTCACGGCCACCACCACCGAGGCGGCTGCAGGAACGTCCGGTGGGGTCGTCTCGGCGGCGTCGAAGGTCTCGGCTCGGTCCGAGGAGGTGGCATTCATGCGATCGGTCATTGTGGAACGCAGAGGGCGACTATGGCAATCTCTTCGGGGACACCGGGACGACCGGCTCGGATCGGTGACCACCCGGCAGGCCGAACCCTGGAGCTCGACACGTGAAGGTGACCGCACTATCCGGAGGCGTTGGAGGCGCGAGACTCCTGCGCGGCCTCGCCGGCCTGGAAGAGGTCGAATTGACGGCCATCGTCAACGTCGGCGATGACGATGTCATCTATGGCCTGCGGATATCTCCCGATCTGGACACTGTCATCTACACCCTGGCGCAACTGGAGGGACCTCAGGGTTGGGGGTTGGCCGGCGACACCGACGTGGTGATGGAGGCTCTCGAAAAGTTCCCTCTCGACACCTGGTTCCGGATCGGCGACAACGACCTCGCCACCAATCTCTTTCGTACGTGCCGGCTCAGCGAGGGATGGACCCTCAGTCAGATCACCACCGCCCAGGCAGCCGTGTACGGCGTCGACGCCACGGTCCTTCCCGCCAGCGACGACCCGATCCGCACCGAGATCCACGTTCCCGACGAGGGCTGGCTCTCGTTCCAGTCCTACTTCGTCGACCGGATGCACCAGACTCCGATCGACGATGTCCGCTTCTCCGGCGCGTGGGCCGCGTCCCCGGCGCCGGGAGTCATCGAAGCGCTGCATGAGGCCGAGGTCGTGGTGATAGGCCCGTCGAACCCGCCACTGTCGATATGGCCGATACTCGCCGTCGACGGCATCGCCGACGCCGTGGCGGAAGCGAAGCGGGTGGTGGGTGTCAGCCCCCTGTTCGGGGGGCGCCCCCTCAAGGGCCCGGCGGACCAGGTGATGAAGGGGTTGGGACTGCCCGACGGCACCCCCGGCATCCTCGCCGCTTACGACGGCCTCCTCGATGAGCTGGTGGTCGACACCGCCGACCTGGCGGACCTGGCCACGACCACCGACGATGTCGAGGTGAGGGCCCTCGATACCCGGATCGCCGATCCGGAGGCGGCGGTGACACTGGCCTCCCGCCTCATCACCCCGTGACAGTCACCATCGAGCCCGTCACCGGGATCGGCGAGGTGGAGCCGGGCGACGATCTCGCCGGGATGCTGGCAGCGTCCCTCCGGCCTATAGGGCCCACCGACGCCGACGTCCTCGTCGTGACCCACAAGGTGGTGTCGAAGGCGGAGGGGGCCGTGACGACCCTCTCTCACGACGGGCCGGACGCCCACCGGGAGACCGTGGAGAGAGAGGCGGTGCGGATACTCCGCCGGCGGGGGGATCTGGTGATCGCAGAGACCCGCCACGGCTTCGTCTGCGCCAACGCCGGGGTCGACCGCTCCAACGCCGCTCCCGGCACGGCGGTGCTGCTGCCCGACGACCCGGACCGCTCGGCCCGCCGCATACGGGACCGGATCGCCGCCGAGCTGGGCGTCGGTCCGGCGGTGGTGATCAGCGACACCTTCGGGCGACCGTGGCGGCGGGGGCTGGTGGACGTCGCCCTCGGTGTGGCGGGTATGTCCCCGATCGCGGATCTGCGCGGTACCAGCGACAGCTTCGGCCGGGTACTGGACGTGACCGAGGTGAACGTCGCCGACGAGATCGCCTCCGCCGCCGACCTGGTGATGGGCAAGGCCACGGGAATCTGTGCGGTTCTGGTAAGGGGAGTCGAGGCACCCCCCGGCCCGGGGTCGGTGCGGGAGGACGTGGTGCGCCCCCCCGAAGAGGACCTCTTCCGCTGACCCTTCTTCGGTTCCTGACCTCCGTTTGCAGGGGTCCAAAGAAGGCGGCTCTCAGGCCAGGGGCCGGCCCATCCCCACGTAGTCGAAGCCGACTGCCCTGACCTGTCCCGGGTCGAGGAGGTTGCGGGTGTCGACGATGCGGTGGCCCCGCATCAGCTTGCGCACCTGGGCGAGATCCACCTGGGTGAACTCGGGCCACTCGGTGGCGACCACGAGCACGTCGGCACCCCGGACGGCCTCCAGGGCCGACTCGGCCATCGTCATCTCCGATGAAGTCGCCTCCGGGTCGTAGACCACGACGTCGGCACCCTCCCGGTCGATGGCGTGGGCGACCCGCAGGGCGGGCGACTCCCTGACGTCGTCGGTGCCGGCCTTGAACGCCAGGCCCCATATGGCGACCTTCCGGCCCCTCAGTCCCCCTCCGGCAGCCTGGCGGATCTTCTCGACCACCCGGATCCGCTGGCTGGCGTCGGCTTCGATCACCGACTTGAGGAGCTTGAAGTCGTACCCGGCGTCCTCGGCGAGAGCGATCAGTGCCTCGGTGTCCTTGGGGAAGCAGGATCCCCCGTAGCCGGGCCCGGGCTGGAGGAAATGGGGGCCGATTCGGTGGTCCCGGCCCATTCCGTCGATGACGTCGGTGATGTCGGCGCCGACCGCCTCGCATAGGTTGGCGAGGGTGTTCACGAACGTCAGCCGGGCCGCGAGATACGAGTTGGAGGCGTACTTGATCATCTCGGCGGAGGTGAGGTCGGTCACCACGGCGGGCACGTCGGGGTACAGGTCGACGACTCCCGCCGCCACCTCGGGGGCGTCCGCTCCCACCACGATTCGATCGGGGTGGAGGAAGTCGCCCACCGCCCTGCCCTCGCGGAGGAACTCGGGATGCGAGGCCAGACGGGCGGGGCTCCCCAGGCCGGCGAGGCGCTTGACGAAGCGAGCGGCCGAGCCGGGAGGGACCGTCGACTTGATCACGAAGACCGAGTCGTCGTCCACCTCCGTCGCCAGTTCGTCGAGCACCCCCTCCACGAAGGTGAGGTCGGCGCGGCCCTCGGCATCCGGGGGGGTGGGAAGGCACAGGAAGACGAACTCGGTCCCGGCAACGGCTTCGACGTTGTCGGTGTGGTAGGAGAGCAGCCCCGCGCCACGACCCTCCTCGAGGAGGTCGGACAGGCCCACCTCGTAGATGGGGACCTCACCCCTCTCCAGCTCCGCCACGCGTTCGAGGGACCGCTCCCCCACCCGGACGCGATGCCCCAGGTGAGCCAACCCGGCGGCCGTCACCAGCCCGACGTATCCGGCTCCTATCACGCTGATGGTCTTGCTCATGTCCTCTCCTTCGTCACAGCGTGCTGTTGTCGGCACCCCTCGATCAAGATTCCCCCGACACGATAGAGACGCTTTCCACCGTGTCCATCGGCCTGCCCGCCTGGAACGCCGCCAGCATCGTGTCGGCTCCCGGCTGCTCGAGAAGCTGCACCGACGCTCCGCTCCGGACCGTCCCGACGGTGGGAATCGTGGCCGTCTCGATGTCGCCTCCGCCGATGCCCCGCATCGAGAACACCAGCTCCGCCAGCGACGAGTCCGCCAGGGACGCGTCCACGGTCATGTGCTGGGCGATGGAGGCGACGACCGAGCCGGTCTCCGCCAGCGTCGCCGGCCGCTTGAGCTGCTGGACGATCGCCAACACGAGGGTCTGCTGGCGCTGGGTCCTGCCGATGTCGGACGCTTCCACGCTGCGCCAGGTTCCGCCCTGTAGCTCCTGATAGGAACGGCTCCGGGCGTAGGCCAGTGCCTGGTACCCGTCGAGGATCACGGACCCTCCCGGTACGTCCAGGCGTGACTTGAGGTCGCGGGCGGGGTGAGCGAATGTCATCTCCACGCCGCCCAGCTCGTCGACGAGGTCCTGGAAGCCGGCGAACCCGACCTCGACGTAGTGATGGATGGGAACGTCGAGCGCGTCCCGCACCGTCCTGACCATCAAGGGCGCTCCCCCGAAAGCGTAGGCGGCGTTGATCTTGTTCTCTCCGTGACCCTCGATGGTCACGAGGGTGTCGCGGGGAATGCTGAGGAGCTGGGCGCTGCCGGCGTCCCGGTCGATGCGGGCGACCATCACGACATCCCCTCGGGCTCCCCCGAAGTCCCCGAACACGGAGGTGTCCACACCCTCGCGGCTGTCGCTCCCGATCAACAGGAAGTAGAGCGGCTCATGAGCAGCCCGGGGCCGTTCCGTCAGTTCCGGGACGACTTCCTCCAGCCGCTGGGCGTTGTCACGGAACGCCTCCTCGGCGGTGTTGATCGTCCACCACACGCCGAAGGCGGCGAGGTTGGCGAGGGCGAGTGCGGAGATGACGGTGACTTTCAACCATCGGGGAAGGGCACGGCGCGTGCGCGAGGAGCGTGGAGAGGAATGCCGGGACATGGCAGTGGGAACCCCGGCAGTGTACTAGACACCGGGAGATGAGATGGTGTTCGGGTCAACCGATTACGCTCCCGGTCGAAACCCAGCGCCAGGAGGTTCCAGGTTGGCCGTCCTCGACCATGAGGGCACCTATCCGATCATGTACAGCCCCTTCTCGGTGCCCGTCGGCGCCGGGTACCGCCCCGGTTACCTGTCACGTCCCGACAACGCCGGCGTGTTCCCCGTGGTCATCGTTGTCCCCAACATCGACGGCCTTACCCCCCACGAGAAGGACCTGTGCAGACGATTCGCCCGCCATGGGATAGCAGCCCTGACGCTCGAGCTCTATCGGCAGCGCTCGGGTGACCCCGTCGAGGACTATCACAACCTGTCAGACCGACGGGCGGCCACCGACCTCGACGAGGTGCACGAGTTCCTGGTCAGCGACGACGTCGACTGGGCACACGCCGATGCGGTCGGTGTGCTGGGTCTGGACGTCGGAGGCAGGTTCGCCCTCAACGCCGCAGCCACCCGGCCCTGGGTGCGGTCGGCGGCGATCTGCTACACGCCGCTCACAGGAGACGAGGAGCGCGAGCGGCCCGTCGCCGAGGTGCTCGATCACCTGTCGGTGCCCCTCCTCGGCTTGTATGGAGCCGAGGACGAGCTCATCGACGTCGCCACGGTCGATGAGGCGCAGCGGCGCAACGAGTCGGGACAGTGGCTGCTCTACGAGGGAGCGGGTCATGGTTTCCTCGACATCGAGGCGGACGGGTTCCACACCGATGCGGCTGCCGACGCCGAGCACCGCCTCATCCAGTTCTTCCAGCAGACGCTTCCTCCGGCCGCGCCCCAGGATCTGGGCTGACTTCAAGTCGGAAGTCGGTACCGGTTATCGGTTGTCGGTTGTCGGTTGTCGGTTGTCGGTGGCTCGGGAGACGGCGGCCGGCGAGACCGGCAACCGCGGATGGCCCCGACCACCCCGGATCCTGAGACGAGCAGCCGTGGGGGGTGTGGGGGGCAGTACCCCCCACAAGTCAACACAGTCGGAAGTCCACAGGCGGTTGTCGGTTTTCGGTTGTCGGTGAGGCGGGAGACGACGGCCGGCGAGACCGGCTGCCGCGGATGGCCCCGACCACCCCGGCCCCTGAGACGAGCAGCCGTGGGGGGTGTGGGGGGCAGTACCCCCCACAAGTCAACA
>CAZTXD010000053.1:0-10858 GCA_964617995.1 uncultured Acidimicrobiaceae bacterium | reverse complement strand
GCCCCTGGGACGAGCAGCCGTGGGGGGTGTGGGGGGCAGTACCCCCCACAAGTCATCACAGTCGGAAGTCACCGGCGACCGCTACCGGATCGTTACGGGGTCACGCCCGGCCGGTGGGGGGCCGGCCGGTGCTTCGGACATGTTGCACCGCCCCGGCGGTGAGCGAGACGGTGCGTCCGTCTGCGGTTTCCACACTCAGCGACCCGTAGGGGCCGATATCGGTGGCCCTGCCGCTTCCGTCCGGAGACCAGGTCACTTCCCTTCCCAGCGTGACGCAGGCCGCCAGATACTCGTCGCGGGGCCACGAGTCGGGCCCCGCTCGTTTCAGCTCCCAGAGCCTCCTCGCCCACTCGAGGGCGAGCGAGGGCCCGACGCCCTCCCCGTGGTCGATGCGGTGCAGGCCGACCGCACCGGTCGGAGGCTGGGGCCAATGCACGTTCACACCCATCCCGGTGATGACCAGATCGTCGGCCGACTCCACCAGGATGCCGGCCACCTTTCCCTCTCCCAGCAGGACGTCGTTGGGCCATTTGAGGGACGTGGCCCCACCCAGGACACGACGAGCGGCCACCCCCGCCACCAGCGGGATCAGCGACCAGCGGTTCGTGGGCCAATCCCACTGCCACGCCGCCGACACTGCCACCGCCCGGGGAGCCGTGGCCCATTCTGAGTCGGACCTGCCGCGGCCCCGGGTCTGGCGGTGAGCCACCACCACCACCGGCCGCCCCGTGGAAGCTTCGGCGCGAGCGGCGTCCTGGGTGGATGTCACCTCGTCGAGCACGATCACCGAATATGGTGTATCCACACCACCTCCCGGGGAGTCAAACGTATCTGAGATGGAAACCGAAGCGCGCATCGAGCAACTCCGCAAGCTGCGGGACGAGGGACGGCACGCCGGTAGCCAGCGCGCGATCGACCGTCAGCACGAGCAGGGCAAGCTCACGGCGAGGGAACGGATCGACACGCTGCTCGACAAAGGCTCGTTCAACGAGGTCGACCTGTTCGTCCGTCACCAGGCGATCGGGTTCGACATCGAGCAGACGCGCCCGCTCGGCGACGCCGTAGTCACCGGTTACGGCACCATCGACGGCCGCACGGTATTCGTCTACGCCGAAGACTTCACGGTGTTTGGGGGGAGCCTGGGAGCTGCGGTGGCAGACAAGATCTGCAAGATCATGGACACGGCCCTGGAGGTGGGGGCTCCCGTCATCGGGTTGAAGGACTCCGGCGGTGCCCGCATCCAGGAAGGCGTGTCATCGCTGGATGGCTACGGGCGAATATTCGAGCGGAACGTTCGCGCCTCGGGGGTGATCCCCCAGATCTCGGTCATCATGGGACCGTGCGCGGGAGGAGCCGTCTACTCCCCGGCCATCACCGACTTCGTCATCCAGGTCGACAAGACCAGCCACATGTTCATCACCGGTCCCGACGTCATAAAGGCCGTGACCGGCGAGGAGGTGTCCATGGAGGGCCTGGGCGGCGCCACCACCCACGCCGGCACGTCCGGTGTCACCCATTTCGTCTTCCCCACCGGCAAGGACGCACTGGAGGCGGTGCGCTACCTGCTTTCCTTCCTGCCCCAGAACAACCTCGAGCTGGCTCCTTACTTCACTCCGGCCGACAGCCCCGACCGCATCGACGACGCCCTCGATGCCATCATCCCCGACTCGGCCAACCAGCCCTACGACATGGTCGAGGTCATCGAGTCGGTTGTGGACGAAGGCGAGTTCTTCGAGGTGCACGAGCTGTGGGCGCCGAACATCGTCGTCGGCTTCGCCCGCCTCGACGGCCATGCGGTCGGCGTAATCGCCAACCAGCCGTCGGCACTGGCCGGCACACTCGACATCACCGCTTCGGAGAAGGGGGCCCGATTCGTACGCTTCTGCGACGCCTTCAACATCCCGCTCCTCACCTTCGTGGACGTCCCCGGGTTCCTGCCGGGCGTCAGCCAGGAACACGGCGGCATTATCCGACACGGCGCCAAGCTGCTCTATGCCTACTGTGAGGCGACCGTTCCCCGGGTCACGATCATCACCCGCAAGGCCTACGGCGGTGCCTATCTCGTGATGAACGCCCGGGGCGTCGGTGCCGACCTGGTGTTCGCCTGGCCGTCCGCCGAGATCGCCGTGATGGGAGCCCAGGGAGCCGTCAACGTCATATTCCGCCGGGAGCTGAAGGAGGCGGACGACCACGACGCCCGACGGGCCGAGCTCATCGCCGACTACGAGAGCCGGTTCAACAATCCTTACCGGGCGGCGGAGCTGGGTCTCGTCGACGAGGTGATCGAGCCGAGGGAGACCCGAACGAAGCTCATCCGCGCCCTGCGCATGCTCCGGAACAAGCGCGATTCACTCCCGCAGAAGAAGCACGGAAACATCCCTCTGTGAGCGGCAAGCCGCTCACAGAGGGATGTCAGTTGTCTGTTGTCAGTTGTCAGTCCCAGCGCACTTCCGCCGTGGCTCGGATCGTCCGGCGAGAACGCGTTGACGCAGGCGGTATAGCTGGGTTTTCACCAACCGGATTCGGCGACCAACGTCCGAGGCGTTCTCGTCGGCGAGCATGCCGAGCCGGTGCGCCAGCATGACCTGGCTCTCCAGCTCGCATGCAGAACCGAACGCTATATCCAGGAACCGGGCGAGCTCCAACGAGCTTTCTCGCAGGCAAGCACCCATGATTGGAAGACCTCTGCTTCCCGAGCTCCGTACTCCCTCGCGTACGATGCTGACGAAGTCCACGGAGGAACTTTGACGGATGTTCAGTGCTCGCAGGATGCGAGACCGACAACCGACAACCGACTACCGATGACACTGATCGCGTCGGGGCAGATCCCATGAAAGCCAACATCAGCCGACTCTTGATCGCGAACCGGGGAGAGATTGCTGTTCGGGTGATCCGGACGGCCCGGGACATGGGGATCCATACCATCGCGGTCTATTCCGAGCTCGATCGGGATACTCTGCACGTGGAGCTGGCGGACGAGGCCTGGAACATCGGACCGGCTCCCGCGGCCGAGTCCTATCTGCGCCAGGACGCCATCCTCCGGGTGGCACGAGAAGCCGGGGCCGATGCCCTCCATCCCGGCTACGGGTTCCTGTCCGAGAACCCCACCTTCGCCCGAGCGGTGGAGGAGGCGGGGATCATCTGGGTGGGCCCGCCGGCGACGGCGATAGAGCTGATGGGCGACAAGATCACCTCCCGGCGAACCGCCGCGGCTGAGGGCGTGCCGACGGTGCCGGGCGTCACCGAGCCGGTCGCCGATGTCGACGAGGTCCGGAGGCTGGCCGCCGAGTTCGGCTATCCGGTGGCGATCAAGGCGGCCCACGGAGGGGGCGGCAAGGGCCTGCGGGTGGTGTGGGCCGAGAACGAGCTGGACGCGGCCTTCGACGGTGCCCGGCGGGAGGCGGATGCCTACTTCGGCAACCCCGAGGTCTACGTGGAGAAGTACCTCGATCAGCCCCGGCACGTGGAAGCCCAGATCGTGTTCGACTCGCATGGGAACGGGGTGTTCCTGGGCGAACGCGACTGCTCGGTTCAGCGGCGGCACCAGAAGCTGATCGAGGAGACGCCTTCCCCCGGGTTCACGCCCGAGCAGCGTCGGGCCCTAGCCGACGCCGCCCTGGCGGCGGGACGTTCCTGCGGATACGTCAACGCCGGCACGGTGGAGTTCCTCCTCGACAAGAACGGCGACTTCTACTTCCTCGAGATGAACACGCGTCTCCAGGTCGAGCACACCATCACCGAGATGGTGACGGGCATCGACCTCGTCGAGTTGCAGCTTCGGATCGCCGCCGGGGAGGAACTGGACTTCGACGATGTGGAACCCGTTGGTCACGCTATCGAGTTCCGCATCAACGCCGAGAACCCGTTTCAGAACTACTCCCCCACTCCGGGCCAGGTGGTGGACTGGCGGGAGCCGGCAGGACCGGGGGTTCGGGTCGACGGGTGGGTCACACCTCAGACGAGGGTGAGCCAGTACTACGACAACCTCATGGCGAAACTGGTGGTGTGGGGTGTGGATCGCGACCAGGCGATATCACGGGGCAAGCGCGCGCTGTCGGAGTTCACGGTCCGCGGAGTCCACACCACGATCCCCGCGCACCTGGCGGTGCTGTCCCACCCCGACTTCCTCTCGGGACGCCACCATACGAAATGGCTGGAGGAGGCGGTGACCCTGGGAGAGGAGCTGCCCGAGGGCCCTCCGGCGCTTCCCGAAGAGGAGGAGCTCGAGCAGCGTTCGATGACGGTGGAGATCGGTGGGCGTCGCTTCTCGGTCACGTTCTGGGCCCCGCCGCCTGCCACGGCCGGCGGACAGGTGAGGCGCCGGCCCCCGCGCCTGACGCCCGGCGCCCCCGGGGTGTCCGACGGTGTTGTAGCGGCGCCGATGCAGGGAACGATCGTGAAGGTGCACGTCGAGGCGGGAGACGCGGTCGAGGTGGGCGACCCCATCTGCGTGCTGGAGGCGATGAAGATGGAGAACGAAGTGAAGTCATCGGCGACCGGTGAGATCGTGGACTTGCGTGTCCAGCCGGGCGACACCATCGGCAACGGCGCCGTCATCGCCATCATCCGATAATCGGGGCCGGTCTCACCCACTCGCCTGCCAGCCGGTCAGGCGCTCTATCTCGACGAGGATCCAGGGACCGAGATCGTCGTCGGTGTACTGGGCGTAGCGGCCCGCCAGGACCTCGCCTCCCGGCGGTGACGCGTCCCTGACGGCGGCGGTGCCCTCCGCCCGCACCCACCACAGCTTCGTCCAGTCTTCGTCGTAGTTGTGGGCCAGGACGGTGACGCGAGGGTCTCGACGGATGTTGTCGAGTCGGCGTAGGCTCCTCGATTTCTTGGGCTTGGTGTCGACCGCCGAGATGAGTGTCCTCTCCCCGGTCACGGCGAAGACGAACGGTACGAGGTGCGGGCGGCCGTCCGGGCCGATCGTGCCCAGCACCGCCACCCGTTGAGACCGAAGCAACTCCCAGGCCCTGTTCGGGGTCACGACTGCCGACCCGCGCGTTCCGACCCCCGCGGTGCCACTCCGGGACTCATTCGGCGGCGTCGGTGATGGCCTCCGACATAGATGGATGGACCATCAGGGTGTCGACCAGTTGCGTCACGGTCACCCGGGCGTTGACGGCCAGTGCCAGCGTCGCGATCAACTCCGAGGCCCGGTGCCCCACGATCGTGCCCCCCAGGACGACTCCGGTGGCCGGATCCGAGATCACCTTCACGAACCCCCAGGCGAAGCCCTGCAACACGGCCCGGTCATTGGATGCGAACGGGACCTTGGTGGTCCGGACCTTGCGCCCCTCCGCCGCCGCCCCCACCTCCTCGAGACCCACAGACGCGATCTCCGGCTCGGTGAATACGGCCTGGGCGACCTTCGAGTAGTCGAGCGGCGTGATCGGTATCCCGAGGGCATGAAGGGCGATTTTTCGACCCTGCATCGACGCCACCGAGGACAGGGGCATCTGGCCCGTGCAGTCGCCGGCGGCGTAGATGTGTGGAACCGATGTCCGCTGGACCCCGTCGACCTGCACGTAGCCGTGGTCGACATCGACACCGGCCTCCTCCAGGCCGAGACCCTCGGTGAGCGGGACGGAGCCGATGGCCAACAGGGCGTGGGAGCCGCGCACGACCCTGCCGTCGTCGCAGCGGACCACCACCTCATCCCCCTCCCGCTCGATGGCCTCGGCACGGGCGCCGATGACCAGCTTCACTCCCCGATCGAGAAAGTTCTCCTCGAGGACCGCGGCCACCTCGGGGTCGCGATGGGGGAGGATCTGCTGACGGGAGACGACGAGGGTGACCCGGGATCCGAGCGACCGGAAGATGTGGACGAACTCCACCCCGGTGACTCCCGAACCGATAACGATCATGTGCTCGGGCACGCCGGGAAGGTCATAGGCGTCACGGGTCGTGAGGATGCGCTCGCGGTCGACCGGAGCCCACGGCGGAACCCGGGGGGCCGAGCCGGTCGAGACGAGAGCCTTGTCGAATTCGATCTTGCGCTCGCCGTCGGCGTTACGCACCACGGCCGTGTGCGAGTCGACGAACGATCCCTCCCCCTTGATCATCTCCACCGACTGCGATTCCAGCAGGTCCACCTGGGAGCCGTGGATGTTGCCGGTGATCTCCTCGATCCGCTCGGCCAGATGGGAGGTGTCGACCGAACCGGGAGACGTGATCAATCCGAGCTTGGCCGCGTTGCGGACCGATTCGATGCGTATCGCCGAGGCGGTCATCGTTTTCGAGGGGATGCAGTCCCACAGATGAGCGGCGCCCCCCACCACGTCCTTCTCGACCAACGTGACGGCCGCCCCCCGGGCAGCGGCGGTGGTGGCAAAGGAGGTCCCCGCCGGGCCTCCCCCGATCACGAGGAATCGGGGCTTGGGGATCTCTGGTCGGTTCACGTATCGGGAGGGTACCAACACCACCGCCGCCGACCCCCCTTCCCGTTTTCGCGCACCGCATGCGCGCTCTGGCGCGCCTTCGGGGCGCGAAAACGGGTGTGGATGTCGGTGAGTTAGGGGCGGTGACGGCCGAAGACACCGCGGAGCGCATCCGACACCTCGCCGACGGTGGCGCCGTCGGCCAGGGCCGCCTTCATCACCGGCAGGAGGTTGTCGTCGCCTTCCGCGGCCGAGACGATGGCTTCCAACCGTCGGTCGATGGACCCTCGCCCCTCTCGCCAGGCCGCCAACCGGTCCCGCTGACCCCGCTCCAGCGCCGGATCGACCCGCAGCACCTCGATCGGCTCGTCGTTGTCGCTCTGGAAGCGGTTGACACCCACCACCACCGACTCTCCAGACGCCTGCCGTCTCGCTTCGGTGTAGGCCGCATCCTCGATCTGGGCCTGGATGAACCCGGCCTCGATGGCGGCCACCGACCCTCCCAGGGACTCCACCCGATCGAACAGCTCCTGAGCCGCTTCCTCGAGATCGTCGGTCAGCGCCTCCATGAAGTAGCTGCCCCCGAATGGATCGACCGTGTCGCCGATCCCCGACTCGTGGGCCAGGATCTGCTGGGTGCGCAGGGCCAGGCGGGCGGCCGTGTCGGTGGGAAGGCCCACGGCCTCGTCGTAGGAGTTGGTGTGGAGCGACTGGGTGCCGCCCAGGGTGGCCGCCATCGCCTGGACCGTGGTGCGAACGATGTTGGTCAGAGGCTGCTGGGCGGTGAGGGTCGAGCCTGCCGTCTGGGTGTGGAATCGCATGGCCTGGGATGCCGGGTCGTCGGTGCCGATCAGGTCCCGCATGAGCCGCGCCCACATCCTCCGAGCCGCCCGGAACTTGGCTATCTCCTCGAAGAAGTGGTTGTGCCCATTCCAGAAGAACGACAGTCGCGGCGCGAACGACTCCACCGCCAGGCCTGCCTCCCTCGCCGCCCGCACGTAGGCGATACCGTTGGCGATCGTGAAGGCGAGCTCCTGGGCGGCGGTGGACCCCGCCTCCCGGATGTGATAGCCGGATATGGAGATGGTGTTCCAGGCCGGGACCTCCTTGCTGGCGTAACCGAACAGGTCGGTGACGAGACGCATCGATGGAGCCGGCGGATATATGTAGGTGCCGCGGGCAACGTATTCCTTGAGAATGTCGTTCTGCACCGTCCCCCGGATCGAGTCGCCCCCCACCCCCTGCTCCTCCGCCACGAGCTGGTAGAGCAGCAGCAGGATGGGAGCGGTGGCGTTGATGGTCATCGACGTCGACACCTCGGCCAGCGGAATCCCATCCAAGAGCCGGCGCATGTCGTCCAGCGAGTCGATGGCCACCCCCACCTTTCCCACCTCGCCTGAGGCGAGCTCGTGGTCGGAGTCGAGACCCATCTGCGTCGGCAGGTCGAACGCCACCGACAGCCCCGTCTGGCCGGCATCGAGGAGGGACTTGAACCGGCGGTTGGTCTCCTCGGCCGTTCCGAACCCGGCGTATTGACGCATGGTCCAGGAGCGTCCCCGGTACATGGTGGGATAGGGACCGCGGGTGAACGGATACTCGCCGGGCCGGCCGATCCTCGTCGTGTCTGGTGGCCCGTCGTAGACGACCGCGATCTCGATGTCGCTCGAGGTGCTGCGGCTTTGTGGAGTACTCACGGTATCCTGACGGCGGTTCGGTGACATCGTATATCGCACCTGCTCCTGACCCATGCGGCCCCCCAGTGAGGAACCAGGCGCACATGCACGACGTTGGGAATCCCCGATGAGCCGAAAAGCTCTGATCCATCAGGTTGAGGCACGTGAGCGGCGAGGCCGCTGGTTCGGCGCGCTCGCCACTCTGCTGTCGATCGCGGTCCTCGCATCCACCTGGATCGGGCTGTTCGGCTTCATGGGCGCCAACGCCACCTTCGGCACCTTCGAAGGGGTACGCGACGAGTGGGTTCCCGACGCCGAGACGATGGAGCTGAGCCTTCCCGACCTGTCTCAGGTCACCAAGGTATACGCCTCCGGCGGCCAGCTCCTCGCCGAGCTCCACGACGGCCGCAACTCCCAGCCCGTTCGCTACGACGACATCCCCGATACGGTCGTCCAGGCGGTCCTGGCCGCCGAGGACAAGGACTTCTTCGAGCACGAAGGGATCGACTTCGAGGCGATCGCCTCCGCCGCCGCCGACTCGATCGGCGGCGACGTCCGTGGCGGCTCCACCATCACCCAGCAAGTGGTCAAGCAGGTGTTCGTCGGAGACGAGATCTCACTCCGCCGCAAGGTGACTGAGGCGTTCGTCGCCGCCGAGCTGGAGAGGCGCTTCCCGAAATCCCAGATCCTCGAGTACTACATGAACTCGGTCTACTTCGGGGCCAGCGCCTACGGCGTGCAGGCGGCCGGCCTGGAGTTCTTCGGCAAGGAGCTGGACGAGCTGACCATCTCGGAGGCGGCGGCAATGGCCGTGTCGGTTCGCAACCCTTCCTTCTACGACCCCCGACGACGCCCCGAGGAGGTGCTGACCCGCCGCAACCAGGTGATCGACGTCATGGTCGACAAGGGGTGGCTGACCGAGGAGGAAGCCGACGAGGCCAAGGCCCAGCCCCTGGGTGTGATCCCCCACCTTCCCTTCTCCGGTCCCGCCGACCACGTGGTGGCCGAGGTCAAGCGCCAGCTTCTCAACGACCCCAAGTTCTCGATGCTGGGAGACACCAACGCCGAGCGGAAGCAGGCGATCTTCGGCTGCCCCGCCGACGACACCATCTGCGAGGGAGGGGGAGGACTACGGGTGGAGACCGTGATCGACCTCGGGCTGCAGCGGGAGGCCAACCGGATTCTCGAGTCGTGGCTTCCGACCCTGCCCGGCGACGAGAACCTGGAGGCCTGCAAGATCTTGTTCCCCGACGAGGACCCCGAGTTTCTGGAGGGATACGCCCAGAGCCATTCGTGTGCTCCCACCGGGGCCCTCACCATGATCGAGAACAAGACGGGAGCCGTGAAGGTGATGGCGAGCGGACTCGACTTCGAGTTCACCCAGTTCGACCTCGCCGTCCAGGGTCGACGCAACCCCGGCTCTGCTTTCAAACCGTTCGGGCTCGTGGCGGCGCTGGAGAACGGGATCACCCTCGGCCACCGCTTCAACGGGGCGAGCCCCCAGACCTTCGACTGCGGTTTCCCCTGCTCCGACCAGGGGAACACCTGGACGGTGGGCGGCGCCGGGAGCGGGGTCATCACCCTCGCCCAGGCTACGTCGAGCTCGATCAACTCCATCTTCGCCCAGGTCGCTCTCCATGAGGACGTCGGTGCCGAGAAGATCGTCGAGGTCGCCCATCGGATGGGCATTCGCTCGGCGCTGACTCCGGTCCCCTCGCTGGTGCTTGGCACCTCGGAGGTATCGACCCTGGAGATGGCGTCGGCCTTTTCGAACTTCGCCACGCAGGGCCTGTGGGCCGAGCCGTTCCTCATCTCCCGGATCCTCGACGCCAACGGAAACGTCATCTACGAGCATGAGATCGCCCAGGAGCGGGTCCTCGACGAACGGGTGGCGGCGGCGGCTCTCGAACCCCTCCGGGACGTCCCCACTTCCTCGGGCACGGCAGCTCGGGCCAACATCGGACGGGCCCAGGGCGGAAAAACCGGAACTCATCAGTCCTATCGCGACGCCTGGTATGTGGGCTTCACGCCGGAATACTCGACCGCGGTGTGGGTGGGCTATGAAGCGAAGCAGCAGCCGCTGGAGAACGTGGTCATAAACGGTGAGACGATCGCCAGGGTTTTCGGCGGAACGGTGCCGGCTCCGATATGGGCCGAGTTCATGAACCTCGTCCTCGACGGGGTGCCCGAGTCGGAGTTCCCGCCCGAGCCTCCCGGCGTCGAGGAGTTCCTGACTCCGCCCAAGACCACGGTGCCGCTGGTGGTGGGCCTCGACGTCACGGCTGCGACGAGCCGCCTGGAGGCAGCGAAGCTCAACGCCTCCGTCCAGAGGCTGCCGTCCGTCGAGCCGGAAGGACAGGTGTTCGCCCAATCCATCTCTCCCGGCGCCGAGGTGGATGTCGGGACGCCCGTGACGATCTCCGTCTCCAACGGTGAGCCTCCCGTGGGCGACCTGCCCGACCTCGTCGGTCTCACCTTCGAGGAGGCCCTCGGCGTCCTGAGGGAATTCGAGGAGGAGACCGGGGTCCTGGTCAACCTCAACCGGGTCGACCAGGAGGTGGGCGACTCCGATCGGGTGGGCCGGATCATCTCGACCGACCCCGAGCCCGGGGCCGAGGTCGCCTACGGAATCACCGTCCGCGCTTCCGTTGGCGTCGCACCATCCGACGACGATGATGACGACGACGACGACGACTGACCGCCGCTCCCCGTTTTCGCGCATCAAATGCGCGCCATAGCGCGCCTTTGATGCGCGCAAACCGGCGGGGGGGGGGGGGGGGGCGGTGGCCGAGCGCGCAAAGT
>CAZTXD010000052.1:0-22081 GCA_964617995.1 uncultured Acidimicrobiaceae bacterium | reverse complement strand
GAGGTTCGACTCTCCCCTTCCCCCCGATCTGACCGCCGTCCGCCACCAGCCCACCTGATCCCTTTTGCGCGCATCGAATGCGCGCTATGGCGCGCATTCGAGGCGCGAAAACGGGATTTGCGACTTCCGGCTTCAGGCCCCGCCGTTACTACCGTCGCGGTGGTGACCGCCGACTATCCCGCCGAGCCCGGCACTCGCGCCTGCTACCGCCATCCCGGCCGGGAGACGCGCCTGGCCTGCTCCGACTGCGGGAAGCCCATCTGTGCCGCCTGCTCCATCGACGCGGCCGTCGGCCAGAAATGCCCCCAATGCGTGGGACGGGCCGGCCGTCAGGAGACGATCAGGCCCCGGGCGGCGCGCGGGGTGACGGCGGGGGTCCCGCCGGTGACCAAGACCATCCTGGCGGTGACGGTCCTGGTGTACTTCTTCGGGGGCGGCCTGGAGGACCTGCTGATCCACAACAGCGCTCTGGTGGCGGCGGGGGAGTGGTGGCGCCTGTTCACCACCGCCCTCCTCCACGCCACCATCACCCACATCCTCTTCAACATGTGGGCGCTCTATGTGCTCGGGCCCACCATCGAACGGTCGGTGGGTCCGGGTCCGTTCCTGGCCCTGTATGTGGCGTCGGCCGGGGTCGGTGGGGTGGCAGCCCAGTTCTTCACTCCGGGCTTGTTCGAGGCGGTGGGGGCGTCGGGGGCCGTGTTCGGGCTGTTCGGCGTCTGGCTCAACCTGGCGGTGCGGCGTCGCAACACCGCCTGGGGACGTTCGATCCTCAGCCAGCTCGGCTTCATCCTGCTCATCAACGCCGCCCTGCCGTTCATCTTCCCCCAGATCTCGTGGCAGGCGCATCTGGGAGGGTTCATCACCGGCTTCGTGATCGGGGAAGTCTGGTCCCGGGTCAAGGGGCCGCAGGCCGATCGCAACCGCACGCTGGTGGCGACGGCGGTGGCGGTGATGGCCGTCGTGATCGTCCTGTTGGCCTGACCGCCACCCCCTTCTCTGGTTCTCCACGAACGGCTGGTGCTTTCTTTGGACCCCTGCGAACGGATTCCGTTCTGTCGGATAGCGTTCCCCGGGGTCCAAAGAAGGGTGAGGCGTTCCTCACCGTCCAAGGAAGCAGTGGCCGGTAGCAGATGGGCGGCATCAGGGCCCGCTTTTCGCGGTCCTGCGCGCCGAGCATCGACGCGCTACTCTGCGACGAATCACAGCCATGTCATTCGCTCACCTCCATCTGCACACCGAGTACTCGATGCTGGACGGAGCGGCGCGTATCGACGACGTGGTGCGGATCGCCGCCGCCGATGGCCAGCCGGGAGTGGGCATCACCGACCACGGCGTGCTGTACGGGGTGGTCGACTTCGTCAAGGCGAGTAGGGGCCAGGGCATCACGCCCGTCATCGGCATCGAGGCCTACTTCACGGACGGATCCCGTTTCGACCGTCCCACCGGCGCCGCCAACCAGCGCTATCACCTGCTCCTCTTCGCCGAGAACGACACCGGTTACCGCAACCTGATGAAGCTCTCCTCGCGGGCCTTCCTGGAGGGCTACTACTACAAGCCCCGCATTGACTTCGACCTCCTGGCGGAGCACTCGGAGGGGATCATCGCCACCTCGGGATGCCTGGGTGGGCTGGTGCCTCAGCTGCTCGGGCCCGACCAGGGAGTGGAGGAGAACTCCAAAGCCCGTCCCCGCGACTTCGACGCCGCCTTGGCCGCGGCCGGTCGCTTCCAGGACATCTTCGGGCGGGACAACTTCCTCATCGAGGTCCAGGACCACGGCATCCAGGCGCAGCGCAAGATCATGGGAGACCTCCTCGACATCTCCCGGCGTCTCGATGCTCCGTTGCTGGCCACCAACGACGCTCACTATTCCCGCCCGGGTGACGCCGAGGCCCACGACGTCCTCTTGTGCATCCAGACCGGCTCGCTCCAGACCGACGACAACCGGCTGAAGTTCGCCGGCGGCAACGACTACTACGTCAAGAGCGCCGCCGAGATGCGTTCGCTGTTCCCGGCCGAGGACTTCCCCGGGGCTTGCGACAACACCCTGTGGGTGGTGGAACGGGCCAACGTCGATCTCGAGTTCGGCAAGATCCTCCTCCCTCATTTCCCCGTCCCCCCGGGCCACACCGAGGTCTCCTACCTCGAGGAGCTCGTCTACACGGGGGCCAGACAGCGCTACGGGGACCCACTGGGCGAGGAGGTACGCGAGCGGATCCAACACGAGCTGAAGATCATCGACGAGATGGGCTTCCCCGCCTACTTCCTCATCGTCTGGGATCTGATGCGCTTCGCCCACGAAAGGGGTATCCGCACCGGACCCGGCCGGGGCTCGGCGGCGGGGTCGATCGTCTCCTACTGCCTGGGGATCACCAGCCTCGACCCGATCCGCTATGACCTCATCTTCGAGAGGTTCCTCAACCCGGGGCGCCGGGAGATGCCCGACATCGACATGGACTTCGACGAGCGCCACCGCGCCGACGTGATCCGCTACGCCGCCGAGAAGTACGGGTCGGACCACGTCGCCCAGATCGTCACCTTCTCCACCATCAAGGGCAAGCAGGCGATCCGCGACGCCGCCCGGGTCCTGGGCCATCCCTACGGGCTGGGTGACAAGGTGGCCAAGGCGATGCCGCCGGCGATCCTGGGCAAAGAGGCCACTCTCTCCCATGTGCTCGAACCGCCCGGCGAGGGGTCCGACGCGGTGGAGCGCGACTGGTACGCCAACGCCCAGGAGCTGCGCAATCTCTACCAGTCCGATCCCTCCGTCCGCCAGGTGGTCGACGCCGCCCGTGACCTGGAGGGCCTCCGCCGCCAGGACTCCATCCACGCCGCCGCGGTGGTCATCTCCCCCCAACCCCTGACCGACCTCATCCCCATCCAGCAGAAGGGTGAGGATTCCGAGGTAGTCACCCAGTACGAGATGGGCGCCGTCGAGAGTCTCGGTCTCCTCAAGATGGACTTCCTGGGCCTGCGCAACCTCTCGATCATCGAGCGCACGCTGGAGCTGATCGAAGAGACGACAGGCAGGCGGCTGGACATCGACAACGTCCCCCTCGACGACGGGGCCACCTTCGAGCTGCTGCAGCGTGGCGACACGATCGGCGTGTTCCAGTTGGAGGGTGCTCCCATGCGGGCCCTGATCCGCAGCCTGCGCCCGGACCGATTCGAGGATGTGATCGCCCTCGTAGCCCTCTACAGACCGGGGCCGATGGGGGCCAACATGCACAACCTCTACGCCGACCGCAAGAACGGCCGCAAGGCTGTCGAACCTCTCCATCCGGCGATCACGCCGTTCCTGGAGGACACCTATCAGATCATGGTGTATCAGGAGCAGGTCATGCAGGTCGCCCAGGAGATGGCCGGCTACTCCATGGCGGAGGCCGACAACCTCCGCAAGGCCATGGGCAAGAAGATCAAGTCGGTCATGGACGCCGAGAAGGCCAAGTTCGTGGCCGGTTGCGTTGCCACCGGATACACCGAGAGGGTGGGCGCCGACCTGTTCGATCTCATCGCCCACTTCGCCGGCTATGGCTTCAACCGCTGCCTGACCGGGGACACCGAGATCGTCGACGCCGCCACCGGCCGTCGTCTCACGATGAAAGAGCTCTTCGAAGAGGACCACCTGCCCGAGGTGTCGACCCTCGACGGCTGGGTCCGTTCCCGCCGCCGACCCCGTCACGTATGGCAGAACGGGGTCAAGCCGGTCTACCGCATCACCACCCGATCGGGACGCTCCATCACCGCCACCGACAATCACCCGTTCCTGACCGCCGCGGGCTGGCGCCGCCTGGACGAGCTCGGTGCAGCTGACCTGATAGCTCAGTCGTCGGGATTGGAGTGGACGCCGTCCACCCGGATGGCGGAACACGAGCTGGCGACCCTCGGCTACGTCCTGGCTGAAGGGAACACCTGCCATCGTTCTGGCTTGTACCTGTACACACGTGACGAGGCGGTCCTGGAGGACATGGTCCGTCGGCTGGAGGCGTTCCCCAACAGCAAGGCAACGATCGACCGCTCCAAGAGCGCCACCTCGGTTCACGCGGCTCGAGTCGATCCCGGACGACAGAATGGGGCAGTCGAGTTCATCGAACGGTGTGGCCTGAGGCAGTGCCGCGCCACCGAGAAGCACATGCCCGACGAGGTCTTCGGACTGGGCCGCTCCGACCTTGCCCGCCTCCTCGGGGCCGTGTGGTCGGGTGACGGTTGCTGTGACGTCTCCGCCTCCGTGAGGAGGACGCTCCATTACGCGACCTCCTCGGAGCGTCTGGCCCGCGATCTCGCCCACCTGCTCCTGAGGCTCGGCATCCGCACCACCCTCTCCTCGAAGACCTGCAGGCACCGGGATGGCACCAAGCGCGGTTGGCAGATCCACGTTGTCACCGAAGAGGCGCAGCGGCGCTTCGCGGCACTGATCGGACCGTATCTGGTCGGGCGTCGGGCTTCCGACCTCGATGATCTGTTGACGGCAATACCTGAGCCCAACGGCTTCTCCAGCACCGTCGACCAGGTGGCGGCCACCGAGGTGCTGCCTCTCATCCGCAGCGAGGCCCGACGGGCGGCCGGCGAAGCCGGACTGACGATCGCCGAGCTGTGCCGGCGTGGCGGGCTCTCGGCACGACTCGTTCACGGTGGAGAGCCGGGGAACAAGGGTTTCCGCCGAGACACCCTGCACCTGATGGCCAAGGCGTTCGATTCGGAGTTGCTGGCCGACCTGGCCGACGCCGACGTGTGGTGGGACCGCATCGTCTCCATCGAGCCGGCAGGCGAGGAGATGACCTACGACCTCGAGGTCCCCGGTACTCACAACTTCGTTGCCAACGACTTCGTCGTCCACAACTCACACAGCGCCGCCTACGGGCTCGTGGCCTATCAGACGGCCTATCTGAAGGCCCACTACCCGGCCGAGTCGCTGGCAGCGCTCCTCACGGCCACCAAGAAGGACAAGGACCGCACCGCCGTCTACCTCAACGACTGCCGGCAGGCCGGCATCGAGGTGCTGGTCCCCGACGTGAACGAATCCGACATGGACTTCACGGTGCGCGACGGTCGCATCCGCTTCGGCCTCTCCGCCATCCGCAACGTAGGAGAAGGAGTGGTGGAGCACATACTGCAAGCGCGCCGGGACGGGCCGTTCCAGGACTTCGCCGACTTCATCGAACGCGTCGACCCGATCGCCCTCAACAAGCGGACGGTGGAGTCGCTCGTCAAGGCGGGCGCCTTCGACGGGCTGGGCCATCCCCGCAAGGGGCTCTTCCTCGTCTACGAATCGATGCTCGACGCCACCCTGGAGAGACGGCGCAACGAGGACATGGGTCAGTTCTCCCTGTTCGCCGACAACGCCGACGTTTCCGGGGAAGGCTCGGTGGAGGTACCGGCGACCGAGTGGCGTCAGAAGGTCAAGCTCGGCTTCGAGAAGGAGATGCTCGGGCTCTACATCTCCGATCACCCCCTCCTCGGCGCTCGTACCACGCTGGCGGCGGTGGCTCCCACCTCGATCGCCGACCTGGCCGACATGGCCGACCGCAGCCAGGTGAGCCTGGGCGGGCTGGTGGGCTCCATCACGCGCCGTTGGACCAAGAACGGCGACCCGATGATCTTCTTCCTCCTCGAGACTCTCGAGGGCTCGGTGGAGGTGCTGTGCTTCCCGCGCACGGTCCAGGAGGTGGGCCACCTGATCGTCGAGGATTCGGTGGTGGTGGTGTCGGGCCGCCTCGACCATCGTGGCGACGACGTGAAGCTGGTGGCAGGGGAGGTACGCGAGTTGGAGATCCGCGACGACCAGCTCGTCCGGCTGTCGGTCCCCGCCGGCCGCCTCTCGGCCGAGGTGGTAGGACGTCTCAAGCAGATCCTCAGCAATCATCCCGGTCCCGCCCAGGTCCTCCTGCAGCTGACCGGCGGCGACGGGCCCAAGGTGCTCCGCCTCTCCGACGACCACCGGGTCGAGCCCCGCTCGGCCCTCTTCGCCGAGATCAAGGAGCTTCTCGGCCCCAAAGCGGTTCTCTGAGTCGGAACGTCTCGGTGGCCGTCACCATGGGTGACTAGTTACAACGCGCGTAATCGGGCTTCAGTTTTGTAGTCACCCGGGCCGATACAGCCACTGTGAGAGCAGTCCGGTCACTCATAGTGGGAATCGCCGCCACTTTGGTGGTGGCGCTCGCCCTGCCCGCCGACGCCCGATCGCTGGATCTGGTGAACGTATCGGTGTGGTCGACATCGCTGGAGGTGGGTGGCCTCGACCAGGCTCAGACCGCCCGGGTGCAGGAGCTGTGGGCGGAGTTCGTCGCCGCCATCCCCGGTCAGGCCACCTGCCTGGTCGCCTCCCCGCCCCGTTTCGTGGCGAAGAGCGACATGGCCCCCCGGGCCGCCTACGCCCCCGGCAGTGCCACCCTCTACGTCAAACCCGGCGACCTGGAGCGGCTGGTCGTGTTCCACGAGTTGGGTCACCACCTCGACTTCGCCTGCGGGGCGGCCGAGGAGATCGGCGACGAGGTGCGCAGAGCCCAGGGCATCTCACTTTCCAAGCCGTGGTGGAAGCACGGTGATCCCACCACGTGGCCGGCGGAGTACTTCGCCAACGCCGTTGCCATCGCTCTCGGCGAGAGCAGCCGCCACGGTGTCACCGCCGAGACCGTGGAGGTGGTGGAGAGGTGGATGGGCCGAACCGGCGCCGTCGCCGAGACCCAGACCCGGCCGCTCATCCTGGGCGAGCCCGGTCCGGACGCTCCTCGCCTCGCCTGAGCGGACTACCAGAGCCCGGGGAGGGACTCCGCTCCCGCGATCAGCGCGTCCAGGGAATCGAGGTCGGTGGGTGGGTGGCGCTGCCAGGCGATGGTGGCGATGGGAGTCCCGTACCTCTCGCCCATCTCGCGGCGGGCTACCCGTTGCCGGTGAGACTCCGCCGCCCACCGCTCCAGGTTCGACACGAGCGCCCCTCCGGATCCTTCGGGCACCTCTGCTCCGATCCACGACACCGGAAGACTCCGGTTGAAGATCACCGCCGCCGGAGCAGATGCCACCTCCGGCAGCGCCTTGAAGAACTTGACCGCTTCCCGGAGCGGCGCCGGATCGGAGGTGGTCACCACCAGGGTGATGGCCTCACGCATGTAGCGCTCGATCTGGCGGGCCCGCTTGGACACGCCGTCGTAGGTGGTGCGCAGGTCCATGAAGAACTCGGCAATCCGCTCCAGCAGATTCGACCCGAGCACCTGGTCGGCCAGCCGCAGCATGGGCCTGGCGGTGCGGTTGAAGAAGAAGCGTCGCCCGGGCAGGCGCGCGCCGGTGAGCCAGCGCAGGAGGCGGCCTCCCACCAGGTCGGTCATCTGGGCAGGGGCCCGGAAGAAGTCGATCCCGCCGGCGGCGGGGGGAGTGTCCACTATCACCAGGTCCCAGGCCCGGGCGTCCAGGTAGGTGGCCGCCTCCTCGGCGGCCGCATATGACTGGGACGCCGGGAAATGGGAGGTGGCGGCGGCGAAGAACTCGTTGCCGATGAGACGCTCGGCCACGTCGGGATCGGCGTGGCGGCGCACCACCTCCTGCCAGGAGGCGGCGGCGTCGAGCATGGCCGCCCACAGGTTGGGCTCGTCGGGGTGCGGCTGCGGCTCGTTGGTTATGGCCAGCCCCAGCGCCGATGTCAGGCGTCGGGCGGGGTCGACGGTGAGGACCAGGGTGCGGTGACCCGCCCGGGCGGCGCTGACTGCCAGGGCAGCAGACACCGTGGTCTTCCCCACCCCTCCGGCACCGGTGACCACTACCGCCCTCGTCACGCGCCCCTCCCCGTCGCCGGGCCTCTTCCCGTTTTCGCGCATCGAATGCGCGCTATAGCGCGCATTCGATGCGCGAAAACGGGATGTGGTGCGGTCATTGGTCGTTCTCCAGGGTGTCGGCGAGCCGTTCGGCGACCTCGGTGGGGGTGTGCGTGCCGAACAGGTACGGAAGGCGGTGGTCCACAGGAACCACCCCGGCCCAATGCTCCTGTTCCTCCCACAAGGCCCGGTGGAGGGCGGCCGCCTCCGCCAGCGGTCCGTCGTCGTCGGGCACCTCGGTGTCGAGGGCCGGAAGGACCCGGTTGGCGACCACCCGGCGACGGCCGACCAGCTCCTCGTTTCTCACCCACTCGAGGGTCTCTACGGTCTCGACCGCCGGCAACTCCTCCAGAAGGGTCACGACCACCAGCTCGGTGCGGCCGGGGTCGGTGAGGATCGCCTCCATCCAGCCGACCTGATCGAGGATACGACCGGTGGCGACCAGCTCCCGGATCGACCGAGCGGCACGCAGGAAGCTCCCGATCTGGCCGGTGGGAGGCGCGTCGGCCACCACCAGATCCCAGGCCTCGCGCTTTACCTCCCACAGGACCTTGCCCATCGTCACCACCTCACGGACGGCAGGGGCGGTGGAGGCGAGAGCGTCGAATGCCCGCACCGCAGGCCCGATCGTGGCCACCGCCGGCATGCCGATCTGAACCCGCAGGTACTCCATCAGGGCCCGGGCCCGGTCGATGGCCAGGGCCTCCAGCCCCTCACCGACCGGGCGGGGATCGAACCCCAGCTCGGGCTCGCCCAGGTGGGCTCCCAGGCCGCCGCCGCCGGTCATGTCGATGGCGAGGACGCGTTCACCCCGCCGGCGGGCGACCAGGGCGACCGCTGCGGCTGTGGCCGACTTCCCCACGCCGCCCTTGCCGGTGACGATGACCAGGCGGGAGGGGCTCAATCTTCGGTGGCGAGGGGTATACGGAGAACGAGGTGGTCGTCCTCGACCGTCCAGGTGGCGTTGGCGACCAGCGAGTAGTCGGTGTAGTCGAGTTCGGCCTGTTCGATGAACTTCTTGCGTTCCGCTCCCGCCACCGGGGGCAGGGGCCGGTCTCTCACCGCCTCGGCCCGCTGGGCGAACCGGGAGATCATCGCGTCGACGTCGAACTCAGCCATCAGATAAACCCCGCGGTTGTCGTCTCCACTCAACGTATCACGTCGCGCCGGGTTGCCCGGAGTTGGTGGTGAGATGGGTTAGCGTTCGGCACGAAGTGACCACATTGATCCTGCTCCGTCTGCTGGTCTACATCCTGATCGGCGTCGCCCTCCTCATCGCGGTGGTACCGCTGCTGGTGCTGCTGAGCCTGGTGCAGGGTGGCTCCGGCTTCGGACTCTGCCCGGACGGGATCACCACCTGCCGCAATCCCTACACCGCCGCTCCCGAGCTCACCGCCACGTTGACGCTGGCGCTGCTGGCGGTGGTGGCCTCGATACGGGTGCTCATGCGAGCCGCCCGCCGGGTGAGGAACGAGGAGTACCGGGTGGTGGAGGGAAACGGCCCCCACGACACGACGCCGCCTCCTCCTTCTCACTCGAACGAGCGCACCACCAGATAGAGGCCCCCGGCCGACACGGCCGTCCTCCCGTCGACCGCCAGCTCGCCCGAGCAGCGCAGCCGGCGCCCGCTCCTCTCATCGACCCGTCCCCGCAGCGTGATCTCGTCGGCCGTCGATACCGGGCGCACGAAACGGAGATCCATCGTCCCGGTGACCGACAGCACCCGCTCGGTGAGGATCCCCGCCCACACCATGATCTCGTCGAGAACGGTGGCGGCCAGCCCACCGTGGAGGGTGTCGCCCGCCCCGCCATGATGCTCGATGGGTCGGTAGGTGGCCACGGCCTCGGAGCCGTCCATCTCGGCGGGGTCGATGTGGAGGCCGACGGGATTGTCGGGACCGCAGGCGAAACACCCCGGGTACTGGGAGCGGATGTCGGCCACCAGAGCGGCGATGTCGGGGTCGATCAAGCTGTCCTCCTCTCCGGTCGACGGCTCTACCATCGTCGCCCTGTGCCTGGTTTGCGAGCTGACGGATCCCGCCCCACTGCCGCCGAACGGGGGAGGGCCAGTGCCGTCCTCAACCGACTCCGGAAACGGTATCCCACGATCGCGACCGCTCTCGATCATCGTTCCCCCTGGGAGCTGCTCGTGTCCACCGTCATGTCGGCCCAGACCACCGACGAGAACGTCAACCGGGTGGCGCCCGTCCTCTTCGAGCGGTACCCGGGGCCGACGGAGCTGGCCGAGGCCGACCCCGAGGACGTGGAGGAGATCATCTACTCCACCGGCTACTACCGCCAGAAGACGAAGTCGCTGATTGCGATGGCGGCGGCGGTGGAGGAGATGTTCGGGGGCGTCGTCCCCGACGATCTCGACCGCCTCGTCACCCTGCCGGGCGTGGGGCGGAAGACGGCGTCGGTGGTGCTGGCGGAAGCGTGGAACAAGCCGGCTGTGGCGGTCGACACCCACGTCAAGCGGGTAGCCCGACGGTTGGAGCTGACATCCGAGACGGACCCCGTGAAGATCGAACGGGACCTCAAGGCCCTGTTCCCCACCGACGCCTGGTCCGGCCTGTCGATGCGCTTCATCCAGTTCGGACGCGACGTCTGCGACGCCCGCCGACCCCTGTGCGGATCCTGTGAGCTCCGTTCGCTCTGCCCGTGGCCCGACAAGCCTCTCTGAGGTTCACCGACCGTCGCATCCTCGCCCTGGCCGTGCCGGCGCTGGGGACGCTCGCCGCCGACCCCCTTCTCTCACTGGCGGACACCGCCTTCGTGGCTCGCCTCGGCACCATCCCCCTGGCTGCGCTGGGTGTCGATACCGCCCTGTTCTCGTTCGCCTTCTTCGCGTTCAACTTCCTCGCCTACGCCACCACACCCATGGTGGCCCGCCGCCTCGGCTCCGGTGACCGTGCCGGGGCGGGGCGGGTGGTGATCCAGGCTCTCTATCTGGCAGTGATCCTGGGGACGCTGTCGGCGACGGTGCTGGCGGCCCTGGCGGTGCCCCTCGTCGGACTGATGCAGGCCCCGCCGGAGCTGATCGACCCGGCGGTCTCTTACCTCCGGATCCGGGCCGTGGCGGCTCCCGCCATGCTGGTGGTGACGGCGGGCCACGGAGCATTCCGCGGCTTCCAGGACACCCGCACACCCCTCGTGATCACGCTGGGTGTGAACCTCGTCAACCTGGTCCTCGACCCTCTCCTGATCTTCACCGCCGGGTGGGGGCTGGAAGGGGCAGCGGTGGCGACGGTGATAGCGCAGTGGCTCGGGGCCACCTGGTTCGTGGTGCTCCTGGTGCGCCGGGGTCGCCGGTCGAAATGGGTGTGGGAGCGTCCCCGCCTCGGTGAGCTCGGCCCGATGCTGGCCACGGGCGGTGTCCTGACCCTGCGGACCCTGTTCATCACCGCCACGCTGACTGTGGCGGCGGCGGTGGCGGCGTCGCTGGGTGCCGCCGAGGTGGCCGCTCATCAAGTCGTCGCCCAGACGTGGTTGTTGCTGGCGATGATCGTGGACGCTCTCGCCATCGCCGCCCAGGCGATGGTGGCCGACGAGCTGGGCCGCGCGGACCGGGAGGGAGCGGCAGCGGTGGCTGCCCGGCTGCGGCTGTGGGGGCTGGGGACGGGCTTGTTCCTGGCCCTGCTGCTGGTGGCCGGTCGCCGGCCTCTCGCCGCCGTCTTCGGCCCGGATCCCGAGGTCGCCGCCCTGATAGCCACCGCCACCCTGGTGGCGGCGGCGATGCAGCCGCTGGCGGCGCTGGTGTTCGTGGCCGATGGGATCTACCTGGGTCTGCTCCGGGTCAGATATCTCGCCTACTCCACGGGGGCGGGCGCCGTCGCGGCGGCCGCGCTGCTGGCCGCCACATTGGTCCGGGGCTGGGGCCTGACAGGAGTGTGGTGGGCGGTCGCAGCGATGGTGACGGCCCGGCTGGCGGTCCTGGCGGTGGCCTATCCCCGGGCGCTCGCCGACGCTTGAGCCTCCCGCTCCTCAGGCATCCGACAGGTCGATGCCGATCGTTTCGGGAAGCAGAGCGGTGAGAACCGCCGCCGCCACCATTCCCACCCCCAGGATGGTCATTGTGGTGGCCAGGCCGAAGGCGTCGATGGTGATGCTGGCGGCCATGAGACCGATGGCCGACCCGATGGTGGCCAGATATCCGGCGGCGCCGCCGGCGGCGGCCCGCAGGGAGGTGGGGAACAGCTCCGACCGGTGGGCGCCGCCCGACGGAATGTAGGCGAACGTGCCGAACGCCGACACGAAGGTCGCCAGGGCCAGCGCCCACAGCGTGGTGACATTGAAAAGCGTCAGGCCCCCAGCGAGGGCGAGCATCAGCGCGAGGATCGAGGTCGGTCTCCGTCCCCAACCGTCGGCCAGGCGGCCCCCCACGAAGAAGCCCACCCCGCCCAGCGTCCCCCCGCCCAGGGTGATGAGGGCGGCGATCCCAGCGCTCAGGCCGAGGTCGCCGATCAGCCGTTCGGTGGTGAACGCCAGCCCCACCGCCGGGAAGGCCGACCCCAGCATGCTGGCGAATCCCACCAGCACCAGACGCCTCCGGCGGGCGCCTCGCAGCAGGTCCGCCCAGGGCAGGCGCAGATAGTCGGTCGCCATCACCGGTGACTCCGGCAAAGCCCGCCACAGCAGGGGGATCATGACGAGCAGGAGGATGGGGAGCCCATGGGGAAGCCGCCACCCCAGGTCGCTGACCTCGGCCAGGGGGAGTGTCATCACGGACACGCCGGCGCCGAGGCTGGCGGCGGCGCCGAAGAACGATATGGCATAGGCGCGGACTCCCTTGGAGACGCCTTCGGCCATCGCCACCACCGCCAGAGCGGAGACGGCGCTTCCTCCCACCCGTGCCAGTCCCTGGGCGAGGCCGTAGCTGAGCGGGGTCGTGGCGAGGGCCGATGCCCCGGTGGCGACGAGCAGCAGCGCCAGAGCCGCCAGGAGGGGGCGGCGTCGACCGAGGCGGTCGGCGGCGGCGCCGACCAGGATCGCCCCGAACGCGCCGAGACGGGCGAAGGCCAGCAGCAGGCTCATACCCCCCTCCGACAGCTCCAGGTCGATCCGGCTGAACGGCAGCAGAGCCGAGGCCTCCCCTTGGGCCCATCCCATCGACACCCCCGTTGCCCACAGCAGGAAGATCACCCAGCGGTCCGTCCGTGTTGTCGGGACCCGGGGGAGGAACGGTTTGAGGATCCGGGGAGCGCCGGGCATGGGTGCGGGAGCGTAGACCGCCCGCCGATAGCCGCCTAGAGGGGCGGTCGTGGGACACTTGAGCCGATGGATGGTTTGGTCGAGTCGGGCTTCTTCATACAGGCCGTGGTGGCCTTCGGAGGGGGCATCGTCTCGTTCGTGTCTCCCTGTGTTCTACCGCTTCTCCCCGGCTATCTGGCGATGATGTCGGGGTACTCCACCGTCGAGCTCGCCGAGGGGAGGGTCTCCACCCGGAGGATGCTGGGCAAGATCGGTCTCTTCGTGGCGGGCTTCACGTTGGTGTTCGCCTCCCTGGGTGCCGCCGCCACCAGCCTGTCGGTGCTGATCCGGCGCAACCTCCCCGAGATCACCCGGCTGGCGGGCGTGGTGATCGTCGTGGTTGGCCTGCTGATCGTGGTGATGGCGGTCTCCAATCGCGGTCCTCTGGGGGCTCTCAACCGTGAGCGCCGTCTGGATGTCCGACCCTCACGGCTGGGGCGGTGGGCTTCCCCGGTGATGGGGATGGCGTTCGCTTTCGGGTGGACTCCCTGTATCGGGCCGATCCTCACCGTGGTTCTGGCCACCGCCGCAACTTCGGTCACCGTGGGCAGGGGCATCGCCCTGCTCGTCGCCTATTCGCTGGGGCTGGGGGTACCGTTCCTCCTGGCGGGCCTGGGGTTGACGAAGGTCTTCTCCCGGCTGGGGCGGTGGCTCCGCCCCATCAACATCGCTTCGGGTCTGGCGCTGGCGGGGTTCGGCGTGGTCATGTTCACCGGCAATCTCTCGACCTGGTCGGCGTGGCTGTCGCGTGTCTTCATCGACGTGCCCTTCCTGGAGGAGCTGGCCCGGATCTAATCCACCGGGACGAGGACAGGGCGCGGTACGATGCGCGGGTGCGGCAATACCACGACCTCCTGATCCGTATCCTCGACGAGGGAGTCTCCCGGGACGACCGCACCGGCACCGGTACCCTCTCTGTCTTCGGCCATCAGATGCGGTTCCCCCTCGCCGACGGATTCCCCGTCGTCACCACCAAGAAGGTCCACCTGCGTTCGGTGATCGCCGAGCTGCTGTGGTTCCTGCGTGGAGACACCAACGTCGGTTGGCTGCAGGAGAGGGGAGTGAAGATCTGGGACGAGTGGGCAGACGCCTCCGGTGAGCTGGGCCCCATCTACGGCTACCAGTGGCGTTCCTGGCCCGCTCCGGACGGAAGCCACATCGATCAGATTGCCCGCGTGGTGGAGTCGATCCGCACCGACCCCGATTCCCGGCGCCACATCGTCAGCGCCTGGAACGTGGCCGACCTCGACGCGATGGCGTTGCCGCCCTGCCACACCCTGTTCCAGTTCTACGTCGCCAACGGGAAGCTGTCGTGCCAGCTCTACCAGCGCTCGGCGGACGTGTTCCTGGGGGTGCCGTTCAACATCGCCTCCTACGCCCTCCTCACCCACATGGTGGCCCAGGTGACCGGCCTCGAGCCGGGCGACTTCGTCCACACGCTGGGTGACACCCATCTGTACGCGAACCATGTCGACCAGGCGCGGCTCCAGCTCGAGCGCGACCCTCGTCCGCTGCCGCGGCTGAGGCTCAACCCGGCCCGGCACTCCCTCGACGAGTTCGACCTCGACGACATCGAGGTATTGGGCTACGACCCGCACCCGGCGATCCGCGCTCCCATCGCCGTCTGATGTCGGTCACCCTGGTGGCGGCGGTGGCCCGCAACGGGGTCATCGGACGCGACGGAGGCCTGCCCTGGCATCTCCCCGACGACCTGCGGCATTTCAAGTCCCTGACCATGGGCGGCGTGCTGGTGATGGGCCGCAAGACGTACGAGTCGATCGGGCGGCCGCTGCCGGGGAGACAGACCGTGGTCGTAACCCGCCGCACCGACTGGGATGCGGAGGGGGTGATCAGGGCCGGCTCGGTGACCGAGGCGCTGGAGGTGGCGCACTCCCTCACCGACCGTGTCTTCGTGGTGGGGGGGGCCGAGATATACCGCCAGACCCTGGACGTAGCAGACGCCCTGGAGCTGACCAGCGTCGACAGGGAGGTCGACGGCGACACCTATTTCCCGCCCGTCGACTGGTCCGCCTGGGAGGAGACCCGCTGCCAGGAGGGAGACGGGTTCACCCTCCTCCGCTACGAACGCCTTCTGTGAACGGAATTGTGGCTCCCGGCCACAATTCCGTTCACAGAGTCAGCGCAGGAACGCCTCGATCTCGGTCAGCACCGACTCGAGGTCGCGGTGGATGGCCCGGGCGGTGAAGCGACGCAGCTCGACGCCAGCGGCGAGGAGGCGGTTCTGGCGGATCAGGTCCCTTTCCAGGTTCTCGGCCCCGCTGTGGGCGTCGAGGCCGTCCACCTCGACGCCCTTGCGCCGATCGGGCCAGCCGAAGTCGACGCGGTATGACTCCCCGGACGGAGTGGAGATCTCCCACTGAGTCACCGGCGTGGGAAGACCGCGCCGTTGCATGCCGACCAGCAGCTCGACCTCGGCCGGGCTCCCGGTGGGACCGGAGTGTGACAGCGAGTCGACGATCGCCTCCAGCTTGCGGGCGCCGCGAACCCCTCGCCCTCCCTGGTCGTGCACCGTGTGCGCCAGCGCGGCTCGGTCGGTCAGGCCCATCCTCACGGCCGAGTCGACCCCCTTCGCCAGCACCAGAGGATGGACCAGCGGAGCCACGTCGAGCAGTGTCCGCTCGACCACCGTCACCGGGAGGCCCTGCAACTCGGTGGCCGGGAGAACACGGCGGGTTCGATGCCGGATGACACCTTTGGGCACGGGACGGTTCGAGTAGGGGACCGTGATCTCCACCACCCAGGAGTCGATGCCTTCGAGGCCCCACAGCCGATACGCGGAGCGATGCGAGACCACCGCCGGCGGTCCGGCGGCGAGGAGCGCTGCCGTGAGGCGCTGGAGCCAGTCGTCGCCGTCAGGGCCGATCCGGTAGACGCCCGCCTGGACCGGCGTCCACCATCCCATCGTCTTGCGGCCCCTGATCATGGCGTCGGTTCCCCCCTCCGCCAGAGCCATGGCTCGGGTCACGAACCTCCGACCGTTCAGTTTCCGGTCCATCTCCCTCATGTCCCACGAATATGGCGGACGCCTCTGACAGTTCCCCGTCATCCGTCCCAGGGGACGCTTCTGTGAACGGAAGTGTGGCTGACAGCCACACTTCCGTTCACAGATAGGGGCGTGGCCTGGAGGTCGGTACCCTGCGGACCATATGGAGCTGCGACCGGGACGGGACGAGTTCGAGCGGTTGGCCGCCTCTCACACCGTGGTGCCGGTGGCGACGACGTTCGTCGCCGACCGGGAGACACCGGTGTCGGCGTTCGAGAAGCTGGTCGGTGACGATCCCGGCTTCCTCCTCGAGTCGGTGGAGGGGGGCGAGAATTGGGGCCGGTGGTCGTTCGTGGGTTGGGATCCCATGTTCACCCTCACCTCCCGGGAAGGTGCGTCCGATCTCGACGGGCCCGGGCCCGACCTCATCGCCGGCGACCCCCTGGAGGTGCTGGAGGACCTGGTGACACGCCACACGGTGCCTGATCTACCGGGGCTGCCTCCGCTTCACTCCGGCGCCGTCGGCTATGTCGCCTTCGACGCCGTCCGCTACGTCGAGCATCTCCCCGACCGCCCGCCCGACGATCGGGTCCTCCCCGAGATGGTGTGGCACTTCGTCGGCTCCCTGGCCGCCTTCGACCGGGTCGACCAGACCATCACCCTGGTGCGGAACGCCTTCATCGACCAGGGCGACACCTACGACGACGCCGTCGCCGCCCTGGAGGAGTCGGTGCAGCGGCTGGGAACCGGGGTCGCGTATTCGCCCACCCCCGTCTGTCCCGACCCCGACCTGCCCGCCTGGACCTCGACGTTCTCCCGACCGGCGTTCGAAGCGGCAGTTGACGAAGTCAAGGCAGCCATCCGCTCCGGCGACGCCTTCCAGGTGGTGCTGTCACAGCGCCTGTCCACCGCCGCTCCCGCCGACGCCTTCGACGTCTATCGGGCTCTTCGCCTGATCAACCCGTCCCCGTTCCTGTTCTTCATACGCCACCCCGACGTGGCCGTGGCCGGTTCCTCTCCGGAGCTGATGACCCGGGTCAGGGACGGGGTCGCCTACTCGCGGCCGATCGCCGGAACCCGCCGCCGCGGCGACACCCCCGAGGAGGACACCGAGCTCGCCAAGGAGCTCCTGGCCGATCCCAAGGAGCGAGCCGAGCACGTGATGCTGATAGATCTGGCCCGCAACGACCTGGGACGCGTGTGCGAGTTCGGTTCGGTGGTCGTCGACGACCTGATGGTGATCGAGCGTTACTCGCACGTCATGCACATAGTCTCGGGTGTGTCGGGGCGCATCCGTCCCGACGTCGGTCCCGTCGACGTCCTCCGGGCGACCTTCCCCCACGGCACCGTCTCGGGCGCTCCCAAGGTGGCGGCCATCGAGATCATCGACCGCCTCGAACCGGTGGCGAGAGGACCCTACGCCGGGGCCGCCGGCTATCTCGACTTCTCGGGGAACGTGGACACCGCCATCTGCCTGCGCACGGTGGTGCAAGCCGGCGACACCGCCTGGATCCAGGCAGGGGCGGGGATCGTCGCCGACTCCGACCCTGCCTCCGAGTACCGCGAGACGATGGACAAGGCTGCGGCCGCTCTGGCGGCGATAGCCCGGGCGAGGTCGCTGTGACGGGCCCGTCCCCCGCCGGCCTTCGAGCCAGCTACGGCGACGTCACCTCCGAATACCGGGCGGCCCGATCGGAAGCGGGTCGGATCGCCGGACTCTACGAGCTGGTCTGGTTCCGGGGCGACGACGCCGTGTCCTTCCTCGAGAGCCTCATCTCCCAGAACGTCGTCGACCAGGCGCCGGGGACCGTACGTCGCTCGTTCCTTCTCGGGCCCCGCGGCAAGATCACCGCCGTGATGTGGGTGCTCCGCGGCGAGGACCGGGTGGGCCTCCTCACCGACACCGGATACGGCCCGGTCGTCGCCGAGACGCTGTCCCGCTACCGGATACGGGTGAGGGTGAACGTGGAACCCGAAGGCCGCCATCTCACGACGCTGGTCGGTCCCGAATCTCCGCCGGTGGAGGGATGGAGCGACGACGGTGTCCTCGTCGCCGAGCTTCCCCTCGCCGGCAACCGGCGGTCGGTGACCACCGACCCACCCGACGTGACCCCGGTAGGGGAGGTGGCGTGGACTGCCGTCCGGGTCGAGGCCGGCGAGCCGCTCATGGGGGTGGACATCGACGAGGGCACCATCCCCCAGGAGTCCGGGCTGGTGCCAGAAGCCGTGGACTTCGCCAAGGGCTGTTTCCTGGGTCAGGAGCTGGTGGCGCGCATCGATAGTCGAGGACGTGTCAATCAGCGGCTCATGGGGGTGATGGTCACGACCAACCTCATACCTCCCAGCGGCGCCGAGGTGGTTGCCGACGACAAGGTCGTGGGGTCGCTGACCTCCCCGGCCGAGTCGCTCTCGTTGAGATCACCGGTGGGACTGTCGCTGATCAGGAGGGAAGTGGAACCCGGCACGGCGGTGACGCTTCGTTGGGAGGGCGGGGACGCCCCGGCCGTGGTCGGCGATCTCCCGCTGGTGGGGTGATGCTCGACCAGATCCTCGCCGCCACTCGCCGCCGTCTCCCCGAGCTGGAACGCCGCGCCGGGGCGGTGATGAACCAGGCGCGGGACACACCCCCCGCCCCCTCGTTGCGAGAGGCGCTCGCCGGACCGGGTCTGTCGGTGGTAGCGGAGGTCAAACGCCGCTCACCGTCCGGGGGGGACCTGGCCCCCGATCTCGACCCGACTGCCCAGGCTGTGTCCTATGCCCGTGGGGGAGCGGCAGCCATCTCGGTGTTGACCGAGCCCGAGTTCTTCTCGGGGTCACCCGGGGATCTCATGTCGGTGGTCGCCACCACCGGCCTGCCGGTGCTGCGCAAGGACTTCATCCTCTCATCCGTCCAGATATGGGAGTCGAAGGCCTGGGGTGCGGCCGCTGTCCTGCTGATCGTCGCCGCTCTCGACGACACGGACCTGAGGGGCCTTCTCGACACGACCGCCGAGGCCGGGCTCGCCGCCCTCGTGGAGGTACACACCCCCGACGAGGCACGGCGGGCGGTGGCAGCCGGCGCCGAGCTGGTGGGAGTGAACAACCGGTATCTCAACGACATGACCGTCGACCTGGCGACCGCCGAGACTCTGGCACCGGTTCTGGCGGAGGTGGATGTGAAGGTGGCCGAGTCGGGCATATTCACCGTCGCCGACGCCACCCGCATGGCCGAAGCCGGTTACGACGCGGTGCTGGTGGGGGAGGCGCTGGTGAAAGCGGACGACCCGGAGGGGTTGGTCAGGGAGTTGAGGTTGTGACCCGCGCAGGCGCCCCGCCGACACGCTGGGAGACGAAACACGGCGAGACCTTCGTGAAGGTGTGCGGGCTGGGGGAGGTAACGGACGTGGAAGCCGCCGCCGAGGCGGGAGCGGACGCGGTGGGCTTCGTGTGGTGGGAGCGCTCTCCCCGACACCGTGAGCTCGACGAGATCCGCTCCCTGACCGAGGGGGCGTCGCCCACCACGGTTCTCGTCACCGTGGACCTCGACTCGGAAACGCTGGTGGCCGCCGCCGCCCGAGCAGGCGTCGACGCCGTGCAGCCACACGGTCAACATGCTGCCGTCGCCGCGACGGTGGCACGCCGGATGGGCTTCGCGGTGATTCGGCCCGTCTCCGCCGGGGACGTCCCTGCCGGCGTCCACGACGACGATCTCCTCCTCGTCGACACACCCGACGACGACCTCCCCGGAGGCACCGGCCGCTCCTTCGACTGGTCGCTGGCCGACGAGGTGGGGCATCGGTTCCTGCTGGCAGGTGGGCTGGGACCGGCCAACGTGAGGGAGGCGGTGGCGCGGGTGCGGCCGTTCGGGGTCGACGCCTCATCGGGCCTAGAGTCGTCGCCCGGCGTCAAGGACGCCGACCTGATCCGTCGTTTCGTCGAGGAGGCGAAGAAGGCATGACCCAGACGCGGCTCGATCGTCCCGACGCCGCCGGTCGTTTCGGCGACTACGGAGGCCGTTTCGCCCCCGAGACCCTGATGGGCGCCCTCGACGAGCTGGAGTCCTCGTTCGTCGACGCCTGGGCCGACCCGGGCTTCCGGGCCGAGCTCGACGCCTGGCTGACCGGCTACGTGGGTCGACCGACACCGCTCCACGCTGCTCCCCGCCTGTCGGAGGAGCTGGGGGTGGACGTGTGGTTGAAACGGGAGGACCTCGCCCACACCGGGGCCCACAAGATCAACAACGCCATCGGCCAGGTCCTGCTGGCCCGCCGGATGGGGAAGGGACGAATCATCGCCGAGACGGGGGCCGGCCAGCACGGCGTGGCCACGGCGACGGCGGCCGCCGCCCTGGGCTTGGACTGCGTCGTGTACATGGGCGAGGTCGACATCGAACGTCAGGGGCTCAACGTCGCCCGCATGCGCCTCCTCGGCACCGAGGTGGTGGCGGTCACGGCGGGAGCGGGAACCCTCAAGGACGCGGTCAACGAGACGATGCGGGAGTGGGTCAGGACGGTCGAGACCACTCACTACGTCATCGGCTCGGTGGTGGGCCCGCACCCGTTCCCGTGGATCGTGCGGGAGTTGCAGCGGGTCATCGGCGACGAGTGCCTGAGCCAGTTGAGCGGCCGCCTGCCCGACGTGGTGGTCGCCTGTGTAGGCGGCGGATCCAACGCCATCGGCATCTTCTATCCCTTCGCCGGATCGGGGGTGGAGCTGGTGGGAGTCGAGGCCGCCGGTGACGGGATCGACACCGGACGCCATGGAGCTTCCCTGGGCGCGGGAAGCCCCGGCGTCCTCCACGGGAGCCGCACCTACATGCTCCAGGACGACGACGGCCAGGTCCTGGAGGCTCACTCGATCTCGGCCGGGCTCGACTACCCGGGGGTCGGACCGGAGCACGCCTACTTCCTCGACGCCGGTTTGGCCCGATACGTGTCGATCACCGATGCCGAGGCACTCGAAGGAGTCGAGCTGCTGTCACGCACCGAGGGCATCATCCCCGCGCTGGAGTCGGCCCATGCCATCGCCTGGGTGGCGAAGGCGCGTGAAGACCTCGCAGAACGGACGGTCCTGGTGAACCTCTCCGGCCGCGGCGACAAGGACATGGGGACGATCACGGCGGCGACGTCGTGATCCGCTCTCTGTTCGCTCCGGATCGCACCGCCCTGCTTCCCTATCTGACGGCAGGGCTTCCCACCGGAGAGGATTCTCTCGACATGTTCGCGGCGATGGCCGACGCCGGGGCCGACGCCTTCGAGGTGGGGATCCCCTACTCCGACCCGCTGATGGACGGCCCCGTCATCCAGGCCGCTTCGGCCGCCGCCCTGGCTTCCGGAACCAACCTCGACCGGGCGCTGGGGCTGGTGGAGAGGATCGTCGCCCGCACCGGGCTGCCCGCCCTGGCGATGACATATGCCAATGTCGTGTTCCACACCGGGCCCGCTGTCTTCCTCGAGAGGCTGGCGTCGACCGGTGCGCAGGGGCTGATCATCCCCGACATGCCCGTGGAGGAGGCCGCTCCGGTCCTGGAGGAGGCCTCCGCCCGTGGGATCGGGATGGTGCTCTTCGCCGCTCCGACTTCGACCGATCGGAGGATCGCCGCCGCGGCCGCACTCGACCCGGTGTTCATCTACGGGGTCGCCGAGATGGGCGTCACCGGCGAGCGGGCCGAGTCGAGCGGCCGGGCCGTCGAGCTGGCCAAGCGGGTGCGGTCGGTCACGGACATACCGCTGGTGCTGGGTGTCGGGATCTCCACGCCGGAGCAGGCCCGGGCCGCCGGCGAGGTGGCCGACGGTGTCATCGTGGGAACCGCCCTCGTCCGCCGCGTGCTGGAGGCCGACTCGGCGTCGGCAGCGGCGGCGTCCCTGCACGAAGCGGTGGCCGCACTCCGCACCGCCCTCACCTGAGCGACAGATCCCCTTTTCGCGCATCGAATGCGCGCCATAGCGCGCATTCGATGCGCGAAAACGGGCTTTCGCTCGACACGAGGCAACGGCCACCCCGTGTGATCCGTCATCCTGAGCCAGGGAGTGGGGGAGTGGGG
>CAZTXD010000051.1:0-22292 GCA_964617995.1 uncultured Acidimicrobiaceae bacterium | reverse complement strand
ACTGAACGCACCCACACCCAACCGACGCTTTCGTTTTCGCGCATCGAATGCGCGCGATAGCGCGCATTCGATGCGCGAAAACGGGGTTTGGGGCGTCCTCAGTCGGCGTGCCGTTCCACGAGGTCGTAGACCCTTCGATCCCGGACGCTCGGGTACGGGTCGGAGGCCAGCCGCCCCAGGAGACGCTCCTGGGTGCGGACCGACACCTCCACATGTCCGCCCCAGCGGGCCGCCTGCTCGGGAGTGGGCCGGCGGCAGCAGGCCGGGTCCGGGCAGGTGGAGGAAGCCCGGCGTTCGGTGTCCCGGTTGCGGAACCACTGGGCCGCCTCGAAGGGCACACCGACGGTGACCGAGTAGGGTCGGTCCGGTTCCATGTGGGTCACACACAGGTAGGTCCCCGCCGGGGTGTCGGTGTACTGGGCGTGCACGTCGAACTTGTGGGGGGAGTCGAACACGGCGGTCGCACCCCAGTACCGGCACACCGGTTGAGCCTCGATCCCGCCCGCCGGGTCGGTGGTGAACGGCAGGCCGTCGTTGGCGTAGCCCTTGACGACCAGCCCGTCGTCGGCCGTGACGAGGAGATGACTGCGGATGCCCACACGCTCGGTGGCCAGGTTCACGAACCTCCAGGCGGCCATCTCGTAGCTCACGTAGAAGACCTCTTTGACGTCCTCGATGGCGATGTCGCGGTGGTCCTTGGCCGCCTGGAGGCGCTTCACGGCGGAGTCTTCCGGCACGAGGATCGCCCCGGCCAGATAGGCGGTCTCGACGCGTTGGCGCAGAAACTCGTCCACATCGGCCGGCTCCTCATGTCCCAGGAGCCTTCCCGCCAGGGTCTGAAGGATCGCCTTTCGCGCTTGACGCGTCCGCAACTCGTTCCGTTGAGCGATGTAGATCTTCCTCGTGAGCGTGTCGGTCACCGACCGGACGCCGGGGATCATGTCCTCTACGGCCTCGATGTCGAAGCCGAGATGGGCAGCGATGTCGAGGAGGTTTCGCGATGACAAGGGCCCCTCTGAGGTGTGGCCGACGACGTCGAGGATCCCCCGGGCGACCGCCTCCACATCCGACAGGTACCCGTCCCGTTCCCGCAGCCATCGGTAGACGGCCGCGTTCGCTTCCCGCAACCTGCCCTGACCCGTGTTGCCCACTCCGGTGCCCCCGTCCAGGGCCCGGTAGAGACCCACGAGATGCTGCAGGAGCTCGTCGGTGAGGGAAGGGGACGGTCGGATGTAGGGAAGCGACAGATCCTCGAAGCGTCCGTCTGTCTGCACCCGCTCCAGTTCGATCTCCAGTTCGGCCCGTTGGCTGGGCGCCTCCGGGCTAAGCAGGTCCCCGGTGTCGACGCCGAGAGCGGAGGCCAGATCGGCGACATGGTCACCTCTGGGTCGGCGACGTCCGTTCTCGAGCATCGACAGGTACGGAGCGGGCCGACCGACCATCTCGCCCAGCTCCTGAAGCGTGAGTCCCTTGCGCTTGCGGTGGTGGCGCAGGCGGCGGCCGAACGTGAGAGCGTCGATGGTCGACATCCCCTCACGTTAATTTCGTCCGATATTTTGAGCAAGTGGGTTTGCAATCTTCCGACTGGGTGTAAGACAATCAAGGATTATCAACTGTGGGTAGGAGAGCATGAGCTACCAGGTGGCCACTGCCGGTCGATCCGATCTCTTGACCGATGACGCCCTCGCGTGGATCGGCGACCTCCATCGTGAGTTCGCCGGCCGGAGGTCGGAGCTGTTGGCGGATCGCCGCCGCCGGCAGGCGGCGTTCGACTCCGGGGAGCGTCCCGACTTCCTCCCCGAGACGGCCCACATCCGGGAGTCGGACTGGACCGTCGCCGAGCCTCCCGAGGACCTGACCGATCGTCGGGTAGAGATCACCGGCCCCGTCGATCGGAAGATGATGATCAACGCCCTCAACTCCGGTGCCCGGGTGTTCATGGCCGACTTCGAGGACGCGACCTCTCCGACGTGGACGAACCTCCTCGAAGGTCAGGCGAACCTGCTGGAGGCATACCGGGGCACGCTCTCGCTCGACACGCCCGACAAGACCTACCGCCTCGGCGACGACGCCGCCACCCTCGTGATACGCCCCCGGGGCTGGCATCTCCCCGAGAAGCACGTCGTAATAGACGACCAACCGGCTTCGGCGGCACTGGTAGATTTCGGGCTCTACCTGTATTGGGGAGGGCGTGAGGCGATCGCCGCCGGCACCGGCCCCTACCTCTATCTCCCCAAGCTGGAGAGCCACCACGAGGCCCGCTTGTGGAACGACATCTTCGTCTTCGCCCAGGATCGCCTCGAGATGCCGAGGGGAACGATAAAGGCCACGGTCCTCATCGAGACGATCACGGCCGCTCTGGAGATGGAGGAGATCCTCTATGAGCTGCGCGAGCACTCGAGCGGTCTCAACGCCGGACGCTGGGACTACATCTTCTCGGTCATCAAGAAGTTCCGGAACGACCCGGACAAGGTGCTTCCCGACCGCTCACAGGTGACGATGAGCGTCCCTTTCATGGCGGCATACACCGATCTGATGGTCGCCACGTGCCATCGACGCGGTGCCCACGCCATCGGCGGCATGGCGGCGTTCATCCCCAACCGGCGAGATCCCGATGTCACCCGATCGGCTCTGGCCAAGGTCGCTGCCGACAAGAAGCGCGAAGCCGAACAGGGCTGCGACGGGACCTGGGTCGCCCACCCCGATCTCGTGTCGGTGGCTCAGGAGGAGTTCGACGCGGTGCTGGGTGACAGCCCCCATCAGGTGGAGCGGTTACGACCCGACGTGTTGGTCACAGCGGACGACCTCCTGGACACGAGTGTCGAAGGCGGGACCATAACCACCGACGGGATCCGCACGAACGTCTCGGTTGCCATCCGCTATCTGGCGGCTTGGTTGACCGGCACGGGTGCCGCCGCCATCGACAATCTGATGGAGGACGCGGCCACCGCCGAGATCTCCCGCAGCCAGCTATGGCAGTGGATCCACCATTCGGCCCCGACGAGCGAGGGAGAGACCGTGACGTCCGATGTGGTACGTGCCGTCGTCGACGACGTCACCGCCGAGATCGAGGATCTGATCGGCCCGGAGGCCTTCGAGTCGGGGCGCTATCCCGAAGCCAGGAGGCTTTTCGAGGACGTCACCCTCACTCCCATGTTCCACGAGTTCCTGACGCTGCCCGCATACGAACTGATCGACTGAGAGGCAACCCCGATGATCGAAATGGAGGCCCAGTCCGCCCGCCTGGAGGAGGAATGGTCGAGCGATCCACGCTGGACCGGCATCGTGCGCCCTTACACGGCTGAGGACGTGGTTCGTCTGCGCGGCAGCCTGCGCGAGGAGCACACGCTGGCCGGCGCTATGTCCCGCAAGCTGTGGACCCACCTGACCTCGAACGATTACGTCAATGCCCTGGGAGCACAGTCCGGCGGCCAGGCCGTGCAGATGGTGAAGGGTGGACTGCGGGCGATCTACCTGTCCGGATGGCAGGTCGCCGGCGACGCCAACCTGTCCGAGCAGGTATACCCCGATCAGTCCCTGTACCCGGCCAACTCGGCACCTTCGTTGGTGCGTCGTATCAACAACGCCTTGCGTAGGGCCGACCAGATCGCCTGGTCGGAGGGTGACGCCTCGGTCGACTTCTTCGTTCCGATCGTGGCCGATGGTGAGGCCGGATTCGGAGGGGCCCTCAACGTCTTCGAGCTGACCAAGAGCTTCATCGAGGCGGGAGCCGCGGGGGTCCACTTCGAGGACCAGCTCGCTTCGGAGAAGAAGTGCGGGCACATGGGAGGCAAGGTCCTGGTGCCTACTGCTCAGCACATCCGGACGCTGACGGCGGCGCGACTGGCGGCCGACGTGCTGGGTGTGCCGACGGTCATCGTCGCCCGGACCGACGCCAACTCGGCCAACCTCCTCACCTCCGACATAGACGACCGGGACCGGGACTTCACCACCGGTGAGCGAACGGCCGAGGGCTTCTTCCGGGTGCGCGACGGCCTCGACCAGGCCATCGCCCGCGGCCTCGCCTACGCCCCTCACGCCGACCTGCTGTGGTGTGAGACGGCCACCCCCGATCTGGACGAGGCTCGTCGTTTCGCCGACGCCATCCACTCCGTGTTCCCCGGCAAGATGCTGGCCTACAACTGCTCTCCTTCGTTCAACTGGAAGGCGGCTCTGGACGACTCGGCTATCGCCTCCTTCCAGAAGGAGCTGGCGGGCCTCGGATACAGGTTCCAGTTCATCACCCTGGCGGGATTCCACGCCCTGAACGCGTCGATGTTCGAGCTCGCCCACGGCTACGCCCGCACCGGGATGAGCGCCTACGTCGAGCTGCAACAACGCGAGTTCGGTATGGAGGCGCTGGGCTACAGCGCCACCCGCCACCAGCGGGAGGTCGGTGCGGGCTACTTCGATGCCGTCAACGATGTGATCACCGCGGGAGAGGGTTCAACGATGGCCTTGCGGGGTAGCACTGAAGAAGCACAGTTCTAGGTGGTAAGTTCTTGGTGATACGTCCCCGGGTGGGCACACGGACCCACCATCCCCATTCATCATCTACCCAGACGCCGAGCAAAGCGAGGCCGCAATGCCCAAGATCGTCCACGTCGTAGGAACGGGAACCATCGGCGAGCCCCTCATCGGCATGCTCGCCGATCACAGGGAGCATTTCGGCATCGACGAGGTGACCTTCCACAAGCGGACGCCCCTGGTGATGGAGCGCTCCAAGGTGAACGATCTGGTACGTAGGGGAGCGTCGTTGACGGTCGACGCCGATCGGCTCGCCACTTTCGAGGAGTTGGGTCACAGCCCCAAGTACGAGACCAGGGAAGCTCTCGAGCGGGCCACCGTCATCATCGACTGCACGCCGGTGGGAAACACCAACAAGCACGAGCTGTACTCCACCCTCGAGAACGCCGTCGGGTTCATGGCCCAGGGCTCGGAGTTCGGGTTCGGCAAGATGTACGCCCGGGGCATCAACGACGCAGCTCTCGTTCCCGGAGACGACCGCTTCCTCCAAATCGTGTCGTGCAACACCCACAACATCTCCGTCCTGGTGAAGACCCTCGGCATCGATCCCGACGGGACCAATCACCTGGTGGATGGGCGCTTCCTCTGTGTCCGCCGGGCCAACGACATCTCCCAGGACGAGGGCTTCGTGGCCTCTCCCACCGTCGACGTGCACAAAGACGAGCGATTCGGGACCCATCACGCCCGAGACGCCAATCAGCTCTTCGCCACCCTCGGCTACGACCTGAATCTGTTCTCGTCGGCGATCAAGCTCAACACCCAGTACATGCACTCGATCCACTTCTCGCTCACGCTGGATCGCGAGATGACCCTCGACGAGGTCAAGGATCGGTTGACGTCGAACACGCGGGTGGCCGTGACCTACAAGCGGTCGGCCAACTCCGTCTTCTCGTTCGGACGGGACCACGGCTACTACGGGCGGATCCTGTCACAGACCGTCGTGTCGCTCGACACTCTGGCGGTGCGCAACGGCAACGAGCTGGTCGGGTTCTGTTTCACCCCCCAGGACGGGAACCCCCTCCTGTCGACGGTGGCGGCCATGCTCTGGTACCTGGACCGTGACAGTGTCGATGAGAGGATCGACATCCTCCGCCCTTACCTATTCCGCGAGGTTTGACTCGGCGGGATGGAGGAGGCCCTGGAGGTCGTGGAGGAAGCGATCGCTGCCCTCGGCCGCGGCGACCCCGACTCCGCCCGGGCCGCCATGGCGGAGGCGACGGGCGGGGGAAGGGACCTGAGAGGGTTGGCAGATGCCATGGCTCTGGCCACCGCCGAGCTGGAGGCCGACGGAGCGATCTCGGACGGAGCCTGGGACACTCTCGCCGATGCCTGTCCGGTCGAGTTGCATCCGGTGATCGAGATGTGGCGGCGGTGAACGGCAGCGGGGACGTTTAGGTGTCCGATTATCACCTCCATCTCCATCCCCACGCCAACGGTATCCGGCCACAGGATCCGCCTCAGGGGGAGTACCCAGCCGATCTCATCGAACGCTACGTGGCCGAGGCAGCCGCCCGGGGTGTCCACGAGCTGGGGTTCACCGAACACCTCTACAGGTGCCGGGAGGCGTATCCGGTGCTGGGTCGGTTCTGGGAGGGACCGTCGACGCCCGCCGACCTCGCCCGACTCACCGCTGAGATGGTGGCAGCCGACCTCACGCTGTCTTTGGATGACTACGTGAAGGCTGTCACGACCGCCAAGGACCGGGGCCTCCCCGTGAAGCTGGGCCTGGAGGTGGACTTCTTCCCGGAGACGATCGGGGCTGTGATGGACCTGCTGGCGCCATACCCATGGGACTACCTGATCGGAGCGGTCCACTGGATCGACGGGTGGGCGATCGATGCCTCCCACTCCCAGTTCGAGCTCGAGCGGCGCGGGGTGGACCGGGCGTGGAGCCAATACTTCGAGCTGGAGGCGTCGTTGGCCGCGTCCGGCACCGTCGACGTACTTGCCCATGTCGACGTGATGAAGAAGTACGGCAGCCGTCCGACCATGGACGCTACTCCATGGTACGAGAAGGTGATCGAGGCCGCCGTAGCCGGCGGCACGGCCGTGGAGGTGTCGAGTCAGGGTCTCCGCAATCCGGCGGGGGAGGTTTATCCGGCCCCGGCCCTCCTGGAGGGATTCCAGCGCGCCGGAGTGTCCATCACCCTCGCCAGCGACGCCCATCATCCCGAGGAGGCGGGTTGGGGTCACTCCGAGGTGGTGACCGCGGCCCGTGCTGCCGGCTACACCACCCATCTGTCGTTCTCACGCCGGGTCGCCACCGAGGTCCCCCTTCCCCCCGGAGCCTGATCCCGTCGTCGGCCTGCCATGCTTCGGCGTTGTGGTGAGCGACAGTGGCCCTTCTAGCATCCCGGGGGTGAGCATCCACCCTGAGAATCCGTTTGCGGCACCCGTCGACCAGCGCGATCCGGTACGACGTCTTCGTGGACGCCTCGTGGCCCCGGTCACGGTGCTGACCGCCGGCGACGAGGACTCACCGGCCGGCATCACGGTCTCGTCGTTCTTCGTGGTGGAGGGTGAGATACCCCGGACGGTGGCTTTGGTCGGGCCGGGCTCGGACTTCCTCGACGCGACCGATGCATCGGGCAGTTTCGTCGCCAACATCCTCACCGAGGACTGCCGGGCGGTGGCGGATGTGTTCGCGGGACTGAGACCTTCACCGGGAGGCATGTTCGTCGGGAGGGAGACCGAGATGACGAGGTGGGGTCCCCGCTTGGTCGAGGTGACGAACTGGGCGGGATGCCGGGTCGAAGAGCTGCGTCCTCTCGGTGATCAGCTCCTCCTGGTCGGCGAGATCGAAGAGCTGTCCGTGAGCGAGCTCACCGACCCTCTGATCTACTTCCGCGGATCGTACCGGCGGCTCGAGTCGTGACCCGCACATACCATCTGACCACCCTCGGCTGCGCCAAGAACCAGGTCGACTCGGACAAGCTGGAATCGATGCTGGCTGATGCGGGCTACCGAGCCACAGGTGACGCAGCCTCGGCTGATGTGGTGATGGTCAACACGTGTGCCTTCATCGAGGACGCCCGGCGCGAGTCGGTGGAGACCATCCTCGAAATGCAAGAAGCGGCTTCTCCCGCGGCACGGACGGTCGTACTCGGTTGCATGGCTCAGCGCTTCGGAGTGGACACCGAAGCCGCCTTTCCCGAGGTCGATGCGGTTCTCGGGCTCGATCGTTACGCCGACCTCGTCACCACTCTCGACCATCTCACCGGCTGGCAGCCGGTGCAGGTGCGTCGCCGACCCAAGATGGACATCCTCCACCAGGTCCACCGGCCCGCTCCCATCGCCCCCTACGCCTACGTGAAGGTGGCGGAGGGATGCGACAAGCCGTGCACGTTCTGCGCCATCCCGATCATTCGCGGCGCGCAGCGATCGCGACCGCCGGGCGAGATACGAGCGGAGGTGGAGCGTCTCGTCGCCGCCGGTGTGAGCGAGATCGTGCTGGTGGCCCAGGACCTCGCCGCCTACGGCCGCGACCTGCGGGATAGATCCCGCGCCCCCCGCATAGTCGACCTTCTGCGGTTGCTCTCGGGAATCGAGGGTCTCAGGCTGATCCGCCTTCTCTACCTGTACCCGCGGGAGATCCGGCCCGCCCTCATCGCCGAGATGGCCACCAACCCCAGGATCGCCAGCTACTTCGACCTGTCCCTCCAGCACGCCAACCGGCGCCTCCTCCGGGCGATGAAGAGGCCCGGCGGAGGCGACACCTTCCGCCAGTTGATCGAGGACATTCGCCGTCACGACCCCGAGGCGGCGCTGCGTTCCAGCTTCATCGTGGGCTTCCCGGGAGAGACGGACGACGACGTCGAGGAGCTCGTGGAGTTCCTCGGGGATGTGCGTCTCGACTGGGCGGGCTTCTTCCCCTACTCGGCGGAGGAGGGCACCCCCGCCGCCGAGCTCGACAGCCGGGTACCCGCCGATGCGGTGACGGAACGACTCCGTTACCTGCAGGGAAGCCAGGAGGAGATCACCGCTGCCGCCAACAGCCGACAGATCGGAAGGGAGATCGACATACTCGTCGATCAGGTCGAAGACGGTGTGCCCGTGGGTCGTTCCTACCGGCAGGCACCGGAGATAGACGGGATGATCACCCTCGACCGGGGCGAGCCCGGTACGTGGGGTATAGCGGAGGTGACCGCCGCCTTCGGACCGGATATCGAGGCCCGGTTGCTGGGGGTCGACGTTGATCGTTGAGGTGGTGGCCGTCGGCACCGAGCTGCTGCTGGGCCAGATCGTCAACGGCAATGCGGCGCGTATCGGGGCTCGGCTCGCCGAACAAGGCTTCGACGCCCACTACCAGCAGGTGGTCGGCGACAACATGGCCCGGATGACGAGCGCCCTGAGGACCGGCATGGGCCGCGCCGACGCGGTCATCATCACGGGGGGGATCGGGCCCACCCAGGACGACATCACCCGCGAGGCCATCTGTGCCGCCACCGACCGTCCGATGGACCACTCCACCGAGTACGAGGCTGCTCTGAGGGAACGCTGGGCCCGCACGGGACGCATCATGCCCGCCTCCAACCTGCGACAGGCCGACTTCCCGTCGGGTGCCGAGCTGCTGCCCAACCCCAAGGGCACCGCACCGGGGATAGCCCTCCGGCACGGCGAAGTCTGGCTGTTCGCGCTGCCCGGAGTCCCCGAGGAGATGGAGGCGCTGCTCGCCGATGACGTCTTGCCCCGGCTGCGTGAGATCGCCGGGATGGAGGAGGTGCTGGTGAGCCGGGTGCTGCGGACGTGGGGCAGGTCCGAGTCCCAGGTCGCAGACCTCCTGGACGACCTCTACGAGGCCACGAACCCGTCGCTGGCGTTCCTGGCGTCGGCGGGGGAGATCAAGCTCCGACTCACGGCGAAGGCGCCGGACCACGCTACGGCGTCGCGTGTGATCGAGCCGGTCGAGGTCGAGATACGTGAACGCCTGGGTGACTCGGTGTTCGCTGTGAACGGAGAGACCATCGAGTCGGTCCTGTTCGCCCTGTTACGCGAAAGAGGCTGGACGATCGGCGTCGCCGAGTCGATGACCGGGGGAGGGGTGACGGCCCGGCTCACGTCTCTCCCCGGTGCCTCCGCCATCGTTCGAGGGGCGATAGTCGCATATGCCGCCGACCTCAAGGGATCACTGCTGGGTGTGGACGACGTCAGCGCCGGGCTGGTGAGCGAGCCGACAGCCCTGGCGATGGCCGATGGAGGTCGCTCCCGTCTGGATGTGGATGTGGCCATCGCCGTCACCGGCTCGGCCGGTCCCGATCCCCTGGAGCAACCGGCCGGAACGGTGGTGGTGGCCGTGGCCACTCCGGACGGGGCCGCCGCCCGCACCCTTTCCCTGCCCGGTGACCGGGAGCGGGTGAGAGCGTACGCATCCACCGCCGCTCTCCATCTCACCCGTCTGGCAGTGAGCGGAACGTGGTGGAGCAGCACCTGACGCCCGGTGGCCGGGTCTTCGCCGCGGTCAGACCGCCTCTCGAGGTGGTCATGCCGCTCCACGATCGTCTGCGCACCCTCGGCGTGCCGGGCCGCAAGGTCCCTCCCGAGAACTGGCATGTGACGCTCCGCTACGTCGGACCGATCAAAGCGGAGGCGTACGACAGGTGGCTCGCCGAGATCGACCTGGCCCCCAAGCCACCGCCCTTCTCTCTCCGCCTGGGAGGATTGGGCGCGTTCCCCAAGGGCTCCCGGGCATCCGTCCTGTGGATCGGCGTCGACGGGGACGAGGTGACCCGACTCGCCGGGGTGGTGGACGAGGCCGCCGAAGCGGCCGGATTGGGACGGGAGGAGCGGCCCTTCCGGCCTCATCTCACCATCGCTCGAGTACGACCCCCCGAGGACGTGCGGTCGCTGACGGAGAGGAGCGGTGACCAGGAGCTGAGCTTCCGCGTCGACGACTTCCGCATCATGGCCGCCGTGGGCAGCCGCTACCGGGATTACGAGACGTTCACACTGTGAGATCCTTGGACCGAACACCTGTTCGTTGTACGATTCTGTCGCACGTCTCAGATAGGTTCCACGAGCAAGCGAAACGGGAGGACCGGCTGTGAGAGACAAGGAGAACAGAATGGAGCGTCAGAAGTCACTGGACATGGCGGTCTCCCAGATCGAACGGCAATACGGCAAAGGCGCCGTGATGAAGATGGGCGATGGAGTCAACCGCAAGGTGGAGGTCATCTCGACCGGCGCCCTCTCCCTGGACCTGGCCCTGGGGATCGGAGGGGTTCCGCGGGGTCGCATCGTCGAGATCTACGGCCCGGAAGCCTCGGGCAAGACCAGCCTCGCCCTGCACATAGTCGCCGAGGCCCAGCGCAACGGCGGGATAGCCGCCTTCGTCGACGCCGAGCACGCTCTCGACCCGGTGTATGCCCGGGCCATCGGCGTCGACGTCGACGAGCTGCTCATATCCCAGCCCGACACCGGTGAGCAGGCACTCGAAATCGCCGACATGCTCATCCGCTCCGGGGCGCTCGACGTGCTGGTGATCGACTCCGTGGCGGCCTTGGTTCCCCGCGCCGAGATCGAAGGGGAGATGGGCGACTCCCACGTCGGTCTCCAGGCCCGGCTCATGTCCCAGGCCCTGCGCAAGCTGGCGGGTACCCTGAACAAGTCCCGCACCACCGCCGTCTTCATCAACCAGCTCCGGGAGAAGATCGGAGTCATGTTCGGGTGCATGGCTTGGGACACACGAGTCTCGCTCGCTGACGGGACGTCTGAATACATCGGGAAGATCGTCAATCAGCGCCTGCCGGTGGAAGTCCTCTCCTACGATGAGGTGCAGGACGCGATCGTCCCTCGCAAGGTCGTCAACTGGTACGACAACGGACGAACCGAGGAGTTCTTGCATATCCAGGTGGCCCGACCGGTCGGAAAGGGCAAGTCTCCCAGCTTCTCCTGTACCCCCAACCATCAGGTTCGAACACCTTCAGGCTGGGTGGAGGCACAGGATCTCAAGGTGGGGGATCGGGTGCTCCGTAGCGTCTTGATGAGACTGTCGGAACAGCAGTGGGAGGTCGTCCTTGGCGGGCTCATGGGCGGCGGCGCTCTGTCTCCTAGCAAGAGCGGCCTTGCCGCTGGGGTCAGGTGGGGCCATGGAAGAGATCAGGTCGAGTATGGGGATTGGAAGGCCTCTCTGTTCTCCAACCTGACCGTGAGCCGATCCACGAACGAGAAGGCATCGGCCTCTTGGGATGTGCAGCCCCTGCCCGAGCTGTCCGACCTTCGGTCGGCGGTCTACACCGAGGGCAGGAAGGTATTGAGCTGGGATCACCTCAAGCGCCTGACACCGCTCTCCTTGGCGATCTGGTATATGGACGACGCTAACTTCACGCTCCGATCCAAGGGGCCTCAACAGCGAACGGCCGGAGGCAGCGGCCGAGTCGAGATCTGTGTGGAGGCGTTCGAGTCGACGAGTCGGGATCGCCTCGTCGCGTACTTGGCCGACACGTGGGGGATACGGACGCGACTTTTCCTCAAGGGGCGCCGCAGAACGGCGTTCCTCAGTTTTTCGACTCAGGAGACGGCGAAGCTGCAAGCACTCATTGCCCCGTATGTGCATCCATCAATGGATTACAAGCTCCTTCCGCGGTATCGGGGTCAGTTCGGGGTGAAACCGGAACTGGCGGAACACCGCTACGAACTCATGCCAATGCCGATCCTCGAGATCGAAAGGACCTCGCCCAAGCACGGTCGTACCCACCGTTTCGATATCGAAGTAGAAGGGAGTCACAACTACTTCGCGGAAGGGGTGATGGTGCACAACTCACCTGAAACCACCCCCGGTGGGCGGGCCCTCAAGTTCTACTCCAGCGTCCGCCTCGACGTGAGACGCATCGAGTCGCTCAAGGACGGTGCCGATCAGGTGGGCAACAGGGTGCGGGTCAAGGTGGCCAAGAACAAGATGGCACCGCCGTTCCGTCTGGCCGAGTTCGACCTCATGTTCGGTGAAGGCATATCCCGGGAGGGCAGCCTTCTCGACATCGCCGTCGATGAGGGTGTCGTCAAGAAGAGCGGCGCCTGGTACACCTACGACGACGACCAGCTCGGACAGGGCCGGGAGAATGCCAAGCGCTTCCTGCGGGAGAATCCGGAACTGGCCATGCAACTCCAGGCCAAGATCTACGAGGCAATGGGACTGGCTGGGGGCCCTGACGACGACGAGGTCGCCGAGGAGGCTCCGCAAGACGCAGAAGCCGTCGAAGAGTAGAGCTGCCATACCGCGCATCCGGGTCCCATCTCCCTGCTCGCTCACGGGAGGTAAGCCCCTGGATCGTGAGCGATGGAGATGCTCGGGGCGGGAGAACCATTCCGGATCGGCCGTGAGTTGGCTAGGCTGACTGCCAGTACACGAACGAATCATTTGATACGCAAGAAAGGCCGCCTCCAGGTGTCAGGACTGACCCCCGATACGGGCTGATCAGGGACCGATGGCGGCGTGTGCCGACATCGGTTCGTGTTTCAGCTTCGGTCGAGCGGTGACCCGATCTGTGGTGATCCAACTGCGGTGATCGTCTCGTGTGCCGGGCCCTCGGGCCCGGCACACTTGGTCTCGTCGCCCGGAGACAGCTGAAGGGAGTGAACCATGAGTGCCGTGGAGGTCGTAGTCCTGGCGGTGATCGTCGCCGCGATTGCCGGAGCGCTCGGGTACGCCCTCGCCACGATGTTCGTCGGGCGGAGGCAGAAACGTGACAGTGAGTCGGCCCAAGACACTCTGAGCAGTGCCCGCCTCGAGGCTCACCGAATCCTCTCCAAGGCCGAGGAGGAGGGCCGGGCCAAGGCCGAGGCCTATCGCGATCGGGAGGATGCCGGCCTCGAGCATCGCCGACTCGAGGTAGCGAACCTAGAGAACCGGTTGGCTCAGCGGGAGGAGACGCTGGAACAGCGGGCGTCCAACCTGGCGACGAGAGAGAGCATGCTCATCGACCGGGAGACCGAGCTGGCGGAGGCCCGCCAGGCTGCGGAACGCCTCAGGGAGGAGGCGCGGTCGGACCTGGAGCGGGTGGCCGGCATCGATGCCAAGGTGGCGAAGGAGGAGCTGCTGAGCCAGGTCGAGGACGAGGCCCGGCGCGATGCCATGCTGTTGGTACGGGACCTCGAGATCAAGGCCCGGGAAGAAGCCGACAAGCGCGCCCGCCGTATCCTCGCCACGGCCATCCAACGGCTGGCCGCGGAAGTCGTGACCGAGTCGACACTCTCCACCGTCTCGCTGCCGAGTGACGATATGAAGGGCCGTATCATCGGCCGGGAGGGGCGAAACATCCGCCATCTCGAGTCCATAACGGGTGTGAACCTCATCGTCGACGACACTCCCGAGGCGGTGTCGGTCAGCTCCTTCGATCCGGTGCGACGGGAGGTCGCCCGCATCACCCTCGAGCGTCTGGTGGCCGATGGGCGAATCCACCCCGCATCGATCGAGGAGGCATACGAGAAGGCCCGCGACGAGGTGGAACAGAGCGTGCGCGATGCCGGAGAGTGGGCCCTGCTCGAGGTGGGCCTGACTCGGATGAACCCGGAGCTGCTCACCCTGCTGGGGCGGCTCAAGTTCCGCACCTCCTACGGACAGAACGTCCTCAACCACCTGGTGGAAACGGCCCACATCGCCTCGATGCTCGCCACCGAGCTGGGTATAGACCCGAATCCGGTCAAGCGGGCCGCCTTCCTCCACGACGTAGGCAAGGCGGTGACCCACGAGGTCGAGGGCTCTCACGCCCTCATCGGCGCCGAGATTGCCCGCCGGTTCGGGGAGGACCCGGCGGTGGTGCATGGAATCGAAGCCCATCACAACGAGGTGGAGCCCCGAACGGTCCTGGCCGTCATCGTGCAGGCCGCCGACGCCGTATCAGCCGCCCGCCCCGGCGCCCGAAGGGAGACGCTGGAGTCATACGTGAGGCGTCTCGAGCGCCTGGAGAACCTGGCTCTCGAGTTCGAGGGTGTGGAACGTGTCTTCGCTCTGCAGGCGGGCCGGGAGGTCCGCGTCGTGGTCGATCCGGGAACCGTCACCGATCTCGAGGCGAACGACCTCGCTCGCCGTATCGCCAGGAAGCTGGAGGAGGACCTCCAGTATCCAGGGACGATCCAGGTGACAGTGATCCGGGAGTTCAGGGCCACCGACTTCGCCCGATGAGTAGATGAGCACCACCGTCATAGCCCCACCACGGCGCCGTTATGCTCCCGCTCGTCGTCCCACCCGGACCGACAAGCGCTATCTGATCCGTACCTTCGGCTGCCAGATGAACGAGCACGATTCGGAGCGGATCGCCGGACTGTTCGAGCTGGACGGTATGACCCCCGCGGGGGGACTCGACGATGCCGACGTCGTCTTCGTCAACACCTGCACCATCCGTGAGAACGCCGACAATCGCCTGTACGGCACTCTCGGCCATCTCAAACAGCTCAAGGACACCCGACCCGATTCGCTCCTCATCGTGGGAGGATGTGCCGCCCAAAAGGACCGGGAGACCGTCCGTGAGAGGGCTCCGTGGGTGGACGTGGTGATGGGGACTCACAACCTCGACCGGGTACTCGACCTGATGGACCACGCCGAGGAGTGGGGCGGCATCACCGAGGTGGTCGAGGAGCTGGAGGCGATGCCGTCGGTTCTGCCGGTCCGCAGAGAGCTGGACCACACCGCCTGGGTGACGATCCAGGTGGGATGCAACAACACCTGCACCTTCTGCATCGTGCCGGCGGTCCGGGGACCGGAGATCTCACGACGGCCCGGTGACATCATCGCCGAGGTCGAGAGCCTGGCGGCCCAAGGCGTGGTCGAGGTGACGTTGCTGGGCCAGAATGTCGACACGTACGGACGTGACCTGGCACTCGATGGCCGTCGCCGGCCCATCTTCGGGGAGCTCCTGCGGCAGGTGGGAGCCGTCGAGGGAATCGAGCGGGTGCGGTTCACCAGTCCCCACCCGGCGGATTTCCGCGGCGACGTCGCCCGGGCCATGGCAGAGACGCCGGCCGTGTGCGAGCAGTTGCATCTACCGCTGCAGAGCGGCTCCGACCGGGTACTGGCCCGCATGCACCGCGGTTACAACCGCGGTCGCTACATGGATCGTCTGGATCTCGCCCGCAGCACCATTCCGGATCTCACCGTCACCACGGATGTGATCGTCGGCTTCCCGGGGGAGACGGACGAGGACTTCGAGGCCACCATGGAGGTGGTGGAAGAGGCCCGCTTCGACTCGGCCTTCATGTTCATCTTCTCGCCGCGTCCGGGGACCGCCGCCGCCGAGCTCACCGACGAGTTCGTGGACGCGGACGTCATACAGGTGCGTTTCGATCGGCTGGTGGCGACCCAGAACCGCATCTCGGGCGAGCGAAACCAGGAGATGATCGGTCGGGAGGTCGAGGTCCTCACCGAGGGGCCGTCCAAGAAGGACCCCGATATGGCCACCACCAGAACCCGAGGCGGCAAGGTCGTCCACGTTCCCGGGCGGATCGACCCGGGAAGGTTCCTCCAGGTCAGGATCGAGGAGGCCCATCAGCACCACCTCATGGGAGCGGTTCTCTGACCCCGCTGGTGGCGATCGTCGGTCCCACCGCCAGCGGAAAGTCGGCACTGGCCATGACGGTGGCCGAGCGCACCGGTGCCGAGATCCTCTCCGTCGATTCCATGCAGGTCTACCGGGGCATGGACGTCGGGACCGCCAAGCCCGATTTGGATGCCCGTCGGCGCGTGCCCCATCACATGATCGACATCGTCGAACCGGAGGTCCGATTCACCGTTGCCGATTTCCGTCAGGCTGCCCGACGGGCACTCGACGAGTCGTCGGGGCAGCTCGTCCTGATCGTAGGGGGTTCCGGCCTCCACTTTCGTGCCGTCGTGGACGCGATGACGTTTCGCCCCACCGATCCGCGCGTCCGCCGCCGGCTCGGAGACCAGCCTCTCGACGACCTGGTCTCCGAGCTGCTGGCGGCCGACCCCGACGTCGAACGTCACATCGATCTCTCCAACCCCCGCCGGGTCATCCGGAGCGTGGAGGCGCTGCGGGTTTCCGGGCTGACTCCCAGCGAGTGGGCAGCCTCGTCGGAGCGCCGGAGCTACGACGCCTACCGTCCGGAGCTCCCTTTCTTGGGCTTCGCGGTCGATCGCGCCGATCTCGACGAGCGCGTTGAACGACGGCTTGGCATCATGCGCCGGGCCGGTTTTCTCGGTGAGGTGGAGCGGCTGGCCCCCCGGATGGGGCCGACCGCGTCGCAGGCCGTGGGCTATCGGCAGCTCCTGGACGTGGTCGAGGGCCGTTCCTCGGAGACGGAGGGCTTCGAGGCCGCAAAGCGTGCCACCATGAGGCTCGTGAAGCAGCAACGCACCTTCTTTCGGCGTGACCCCCGCCTCCGTTGGGTCGACGGCGCCGACCCCGTGGTGCCCGACGTGATCACCCGGGAGATGGCGCGATGAGATTCATCAAGATGGAGGGCCTCGGAAACGACTTCGTCGTGCTGGAAGGCGTCGAGCCCGATCCCGACCTGATCCGGATCCTGTGTGATCGGCGTCGGGGAGTAGGCGCCGATGGGGTGCTGGTGGTGGGTCGCGGCCCGGAGATGCGGTACTGGAATGCCGACGGGTCGGCGGCGGAGATGTGCGGCAACGGACTGCGATGCGTCGCCCGTCATGCCGTCGACGCCGGATGGGCGACGCAGGGGGAGTGGATCACGATCGGCACCGCGGTGGGGCCCAGGCGTGCCCTGGTCGCGGACGATATGGTCACGGTCGAGATCGGAGCGGTGGAGATGGGCGACACGTTGGTCATCGGGGGGCGAACCTATCGGAGGGCGTCGATCGGCAATCCCCACGCGGTGGCGTTCGTAGACGATCCCGATGCGGTCGACGTGGAGGCCGAGGGGTCGACGGTGTCGAACGATCCCGGGTTCCCGGCGGGCGCCAACGTGGAATTCGTCTCCAACGATGGCCCCGGACGTATCAGACTGCGTGTTTGGGAACGGGGCGTGGGAGAGACGCTGGCCTGCGGCAGCGGCATGGTGGTCGCGGCCGCCGTCGCCGCCGGGAACGACGGTCCGATAGAGGTGTCCGTTCGGGGAGGGACCGCCAGGGTCTACTTCGAGGAGGGTTCCGGCTATCTGGTTGGCCCGGCCCGTCGGGTATTCGACGGTGAGTGGCCGCTACTCAGCGCAGACGACGGAGGACACTGACGACCCTCCCGAGGATGTCGACACCCCCCTCGAACACCATGTCGTCGTATGCCTCGTTCGCGGCCTGCAGCACGATCCGTCCGTCACGACGCCGCAAACGCTTCACGGTGGCTTCCTCGCCGTCGACCAACGCAGCCACGATGTCCCCGTCATCGGCGTCCGGCTGCCGACGGACGACGACCAGGTCATCGGGGAGGATCCCGGCGTCGATCATGGAGTCCCCTCGCACCCGGAGCATGAACACCGGGCCCGATCCGACCAGGGACTCGGGCAGCGGGTACACATCTTCGATGTCCTCGGTGGCCAGGACCGGTGAGCCCGCAGCGATTCGGCCGACGAGGGGAACGTCACGGAGATCGTCCCGGGCCGAGGACCGTTCGGCGGTGATGTCCTCGAGGACCTCGATCGCTCTCGGTTTGGTTGGATCGCGCCGTATGGCGCCGGCGGCGACGAGCGCCGACAGGTGGCTGTGGACGGTGGAGGGCGACGACAACCCGATCGCCTCGCCGATCTCCCTCACCGAAGGGGGATAACCCCGCTCGGCCACCGTGGCCCTTATGAAGTCGAGAACCTGTCTCTGGCGTTCGCTCAAGTCAATCACCGGGTACCTCCTGGTCGAACGGACGTTCCCATCTTAGTCTCCAACTCCGACGGCGCCAAACATATGTTCGACTTGACAGCCGAACATCAGTTCGATAGCGTAGCGAACATCTGTTCGTAGCGCCCCTGTCCGGGACCTGCCGCAGGTGAGGAAAGGAGAGACCGATGCACGACCCGTCGCCACGATTCATGAGACTGCTCGTCCTCAGAATGCTCGTCCTGGCGTCGGCGGTGGCAGTGGTCTTCTTCCTTCTCACCTCGGCGGGCGCCGGGGAGCCTCCGGCTGGGACCTCCAGTCATGTCGTCGCAGCCGGTGAGACGTTGTGGGAGATCGCCTCCGATGTCGCCGAGGAAGGATCCGATCTACGCCGCATGGTGGCTGCAATCGTGGAGCTCAACGACCTCGACGACGCCGTTATCCACCCCGGTCAGGTGCTGATACTGCCCGCCGGCTAGGAGGCGACGAGCCGCCGTCCTCCCATCGGATCGCCTCATGCGACCATTCATGGGCATCTCTGTTGAGCCGATTGGCCTGTGGAGTGTCTTCGGGATTGCGCGATAATGGCGCTCTCGTGTTGGGTGAAGGGCGAGCGGGGTTCTGATGCTGCCAACAAGCTATAGGGGTGACGCCATCATCGATGGCGAGCCTATCGACGCCGAACTCCAGCTCGACGGCGACGATCTGTGGCTCACCATCGGCGAAGGGGACGAGGTCCTTCGCTGGCCCCTGACCTCCTTCGACATCGAGGTGATGAAGGAGGGCAACTACCGGCTGCAACGCGGGGACGAGAGCTTCCTGTTCTCACCGGCGGTGGACGACGGGCTCGGCGAGGAACTGTCCCTGCGGCGTCGATTCTCGAACGAGCAGGCCGGTGGTTCCCCCGAGCCCACCAACGGCACCATCGCCGATCGCGTTCGCGACGCCGGGCGTGGCTCACATCGCCGGCCCCGCGCACTTCGCTCTCTCAAGCTGGCCTCCCTGCGCGCCGGCCGGGATCTCAGTCTGGGCGCAGCCGTCCTGATCCTGGGCATCCTCACCCTCTTCGTCCTGAGCGTGGCACTCCTGAGCGGTGCGTTCAGCGGGGGCGTCGCTGAGGAATCGCCGGCTCCGGCCTCGACCGAGGCGGCGACACCGCCGGCCACCGATCCGGCCACGGTGGCGCCGACCACCGTCCCCGAGCCGCCACCGACCACAGCTGCGAACCCCACGGTTGCCAGCGCCACGGTCACGACGCTTCCCGCCCAGCCCGAGCCGGTTGCCTCGGATCTGTCCGCCTTCTCGATGACACCCGAGCAAGCGATTGCGAGATGGGACGCACTGGCGCGACCGCTGTCGGCGACGTTGCTTTCGGCCGACGTAGAGGTCGGACCCGATTCCTTTGCGTTCACGGTGAGCCCCTTCGTGCGAATCAGCGGAGCGGTGACCGACGGGTTGATCAGCCGGGTGGTCTTCACAGGTGATCCCTCGGGTACACGCGAAGACGACCGTGACGTTCTCAGCGCCCTGGGGCTGACGGTGGCGATAGTCGAGCCGAGCCTTCCCCCCGAGGGGCGCCGTCAGCTCATCTCCTCGCTCGGCCTCGACCTGGGGAACCCGGTCCTGGCGGATCTCGACGGTGCGCTCGACTACCTCGACAACACCTACTCCCTGCGGTGGGACGAGCAGAGTCAACTCGTGGTATTCGAGGTCTCCCCTGTTGGCTCCGCCCCTGAGGAAGATGGGGATGCCGACGGCTCTTGACCCTGCCTGGACGTTAACCTGGATGCTCGATGCGCTGTCCTGAATGCCAGGCCGCCGACACCCGTGTCATAGATAGCCGCCCCGCCGACGATGGCTCCGCCATCCGCCGGCGGCGGTCGTGTGAGACCTGTCAGCTCCGGTTCACCACCTACGAACGCTCCGAGCGGAGTCTCATGGTGAGGAAGCGATCCGGTGCGCTGGAGGACTTCGACGCCGCCAAATTGTCGGCCGGACTCGGTGCCGCCCTGGCAGACAGGCCAGCTTCGGCTCACCAGGTCGCCACCCTGGTCTCCGAGGTAGAAGGTGCCGTTCGCAAGCAGGGCGGGATCGTCGAGTCCGAACAGATCGGGAGGGTCGTACTGGAGCGTCTGCGGGCTCTCGACGAGGTGGCCTACCTCCGGTTCGCCTCGGTCTACAAGGAGTTCCAGGGCGCCGAGGACTTCGAGCGGGAGATGGCCACCCTCGATTCACTCCCCGATTAGGGGAGCCAACACCCGGGCGGCCTCCTCGATCTCCCGGCCGATCTCGTCGCCGGCCGCCGTCAGATCCTGCCGTAGCTGGCGCCTGAGAGAGGTGATCTGCTCCTGCTGGCTCGTCAATGCCGCCTCGGCGACCCGGTAGTCGCCCTCCCGGATCGCGTCGAGGTATATCGCTTGCCATGCATCGAATTCTCCCACCCAGGTTTCGAGTCGATCCCGGGTCGACTCGAGAGCGTTGGCCGGAAGGCCGCTCAGGCTCGCCTCGATGTCTGCCCGCCATGCAGCCACCTCCTCGGCGATGACGGGGAGGTCGTCGATGGAGGGGCGGGTGGGTAGCACCGGAGCCAACAGAGCGTCTTCGGCGGTGAGTCGGAAGGCCACGAGTCGGTTGATGCGGCTGCTCGCATCCAGAACCATGCTGGCGCCTCCGACCGCCCCTTCCCGCCTGGGATCGGAGTCGCCGATCCCGGCGGCACCCGAGAAGACCTGTCGGGCAGCAGCTTCGGCGTCCAGTGCCCGACGGGTGCTGGTGGCTAGGTCCGGCGGGTTGGCATCGCCGAGTGAGGTCGCCAACGAGCCCAGCGGGGGCAGGGACTCGACGAGAGCGGCGGCGTCTGCTCTGAGAGCATCTGCCGATTCCTCCGCCTTCTGTGATGGACGCTCCACGACGTACCAGGCCATGCCGACGGTCAAGATGGCGGCGAGCAATCCCGTGATCACATGGAGCATCCGGACCCGGCTCCTGCCGAGTTTCCGTCGGGCGATGATGTGAGGCTTCCACCAGTCGAGGGCTTCCTCCCCCAGTTCGGTGGTCTCCCACAGGTTGGCGACGCGGGACGTGTGACGTGGCGGAGGGGTGGTAGCGGGTACGGGTAGAACGGGACGTCGGCGGGGGCCGGAGCGGGGGAGGTCGACCTTCACCTGGTACGGCTCGTCGTAGAACCCGAGGAGCTCCATCCCGGGAAGCCGTGGTAGAGACGACGACGGTCGGCGCGGACGCGGCGTCACCTCGGGGGGTAGCCGAACAGGTCGGGGCACGGGCGGGGCGGCATGACGGCCCCGGCGCCGGGCTGTAGAGTTGCTCATTGGTCTCCGTGGTGCCGACCGCCCGTCAATGCCCCACGTCGATTGCTCGATGAACGTTAGCTTTCTACGCCTCGATTTGGAACTACCCCCACCCAGCAGGGCCAACGACGGCGATGCCGGGTGGGATCTGATGACGACGATCCCCTTCACCCTCCAGCCGGGGGAGAGGCGGGCCGTGCCCACCGGCGTGGCCATGGCGATACCCCCGGGTCACGCCGGCCTGGTGCTTCCCCGCAGCGGTCATGCCCGCCGCCATGGAGTGGGCGTGGTGAACGGCCCCGGTCTCATCGATTCCGGCTACCGGGGGGAGATCACGGTGCTGTTGATCAACCACGGCTCCTCCCCGGTGGGCTTCGAGCGCGGCGATCGCATCGCCCAGCTCGTCATTGTGGCCGTCCCCGACATCAACTGGGTGGAGGACTCCTCCCTCGATGAAACACCTCGGGGAGCCGGCGGGTTCGGGTCCAGCGACCGGTGAGGTGTTTGGCGGGAGCACCCCGCCGATTACACTGGCCACTCTCGCGGAAGTAGCTCAGTTGGCTAGAGCGCAACCTTGCCAAGGTTGAGGTCGCGGGTTCGAATCCCGTCTTCCGCTCCACGATCGCAGGGCCGCTCTCGGGCGGGCCGGTGATCGGGTTCGTCGGCGACGACGGGCTAGCGGCGACGTGGCCGAGTGGTTAGGCACGGGTCTGCAAAACCTGTTACCCCGGTTC
>CAZTXD010000050.1:0-23187 GCA_964617995.1 uncultured Acidimicrobiaceae bacterium | reverse complement strand
GAGATTGGTTCCGGGTCCGGTCGCCAGAGCGGCGGAGCTGCCATCCTGGGATGCAGTGTGGGACCGGCCCTTCGACGGATCATGACGGTGGTGGCGGTGCTGGCGGCAGCATGGGTGGCCCTGATGCTGCTGCTGTGGATCGCCCAACGTCAGCTCATCTACCTCCCCCAGCGGGGTCTTCCGCCACCACCGGCAGACGTGACGGTGATGCCGACAGAGACGGCTGACGGAGTGGAGCACCGGGTGTGGCTGGTGCCCGCCGACGGCGAAGCGGTGGCCCGCGTGCTGGTGTTCAACGGCAACGCCGGTCACAAGGGCCACCGGCTGCCCCTCGCCCGGGACCTGGCCGCCGAGGGGATGGAGGTGGCTCTCTTCGACTACCGCGGGTACGGCGACACCGACGGCCGTCCCAGCGAGGCGGGGCTGGCGGCCGATGCCGCGGCCGTGGCGGAGGTGGTCTTCGACACCCACCTGCCGGTCGTGTATCTGGGCGAGTCGCTGGGCGGCGGGGTGGCGACGGCGCTGGCCCGGCAACGCCCACCGGCGGCGCTGGTGTTGCGCTCGCCGTTCACGTCACTGGCCGACATCGCCCGGGTCCATTATCCGATCGTGCCTGCTCGCCTCCTGCTGCGGGACCGCTACGAGACGGAGGAAGCCCTGGCCGATTCGGACGTCCCGGTTCTGGTGATTCTGGGAACCGCCGATTCGATCGTTCCGCCCGACTCGAGTCGCCGGGTGTTCGAGGCCGCGTCGGGCCACAAGCACCTCGTCGAGCTGGCCGGGCTGAACCACAACGATCCCGGCATGGCCGGCAAGCGGGTGGCCGAGGAGACACGGTCCTTCCTCGACGAGCTTCCCTGATCCAGGGTGACTCCTCGGCCATCCGCCAGCCTGTGGGGCTAGCCGCCGAAGAAGAAGGCGATCAGCTCCTCACAGTTGCTCCACGGAACCGGATCGTCGAACGGGGCCGGGAACGGAGCACCGGGAACGACGACGTTGCCCGCTCGAGTGAACAGGGCCTCTCCTGCCGTTCCGAAGTGCATGTGCTCGTGATGGGCGTTCAGCGGGAGTCTCGAGTTGGCGGCCAGATCGACGCATTTCCGGAAGCCCACTGGCTCCCCCGTCTCATCCAGCTCGAGACCCAGGACGAGCATATGGGGATGCCGTTCGAAGTCCTGTCCCGGTGCCGGAATCGCCACCATCACCAGACCCACCGCGAGAACGAGTACAGACAGCCGTCTCATCGCGGCTCCTTTCTCCACGGGCCCGCCCGACTGCGCACCCTGTGACCGAACTGTACTCCCGGGTTCGGTCCCCTAGACGTCCGGACTGCAGGCTTTTTCCGCGCAGACCGGAGTGGTGAGTCCGATGTGGAAGCATTCCGGCAGCTTCTCGAATCACCACCCGCGCTGCACCGATCAGGTGCGTAGGCTTGCCATCAGCCACGCAGGGAGGCACGTCGTGCGAGTCCGTCGGGTCTGGGGCGCAGCCCTGGCCGTAGCAATGCTGGCCGTTCTTCCGCTGGGAGCCCACGCCGACCCACCCGTCGAGGAGGTCTACCTGTCGCTGGGCACATCCCTGGCGGCCGGCTCGATGGCGGATGCCGCTGGAGACACGACCTTCTCGTCGGACCGGTCCTACACCGATCAGCTCTACCAGCGGGTCAAGGGCAGAATCTCACCCAAGCTCACCCACACGAAGCTGGGCTGTCCCGGTGAGACGACCGACCAGTTCACCGGAGGGACGAACTTCCTGGGACAACCATCGGCGTGCACCGGCCTCTACGGGACCGGCTCGCAGATGGGAGATGCCCTGGCCGCCCTTGCCGCGGGCAACGTGGTGCTGGTCACGATCGACATGGGCGCCAACGACATCCTCCAGGCCCAACAGATCTGTCTCGGCGAGCCGACCTGCATATCCGCTGCCATCCCTGCTATCGCCGGAAGGGTGCTCGAAATCGTCGAGACCCTTCGCCGGGAGGGCGGCTACGACGGTCCCATCGTGGCGATGAACTACTACAACCCCCAGGTGGCTGCGGCCATCGGCTATTTCGCCGGTGTCGCCGGTCAGCAGGCGCACGACCTCGAGTTCGCCCTCCTCAGCGACCAGCTCGCCCGGGGATTCAACCAGGCCCTGGCCGGCGCCTACATCGGCGCCGGCGCCTCGGTCGCCGATGTGTACGGGGCGTTCAAAGCCGGGGACTTCGACGACGTTGTGCCTCCGAACGGCATTCCCGACAACGTCGACGTGTTGTGCGCGCTGTCTTTCATGTGCCCCGACGACCCCGATGTCAGGGCCAACATCCATCTCAACCAACACGGCTATCGGGTGGTGGCGAAGACGTTCCTGGCCGTCGTGGCCGACCTCGACCCCTGACCTTGGCCGGGGTGGGACCCCGATGGTGTGGGCGGGGGCACTCACCTCGGCCATCGTAGGGCAACCAGCGGCAGGGTGGTCAGCCGCTGCGGTTGGCGGTATCGGCCAGAGCCAGGGGAAAGACCGGCCCCGAGCCCTCCCGGCGAAGCTGACCGCCGAGGATCGTGAAGGTCCAGCGCGAGTCGACGGTGTCGTCGACGAGCAGCACCGGGCCGGGACGCACACCGGCGACGTCGAATGCGCCGGCGATGTTGCGTGCCTGCTGGCAGCTGTTCTCCATCTCCCGCTGAGGTGGGATCATGCGCAGCCGCCGTAGCGATTCGACGGCGGGAATACCGAGGGCGTCTGCCAGCGATCGGGCGAAGTCGGCGACCAGGTCGCCACGGCTGGAGGGCACCCAGGTCAACCAGGTGGGGGCCGGATCGGGGGACCATTCGGCAACAGTGGCCGCCATACGCTCCACCAGGAGATCGTCGAACCGCCTCTCTCCCACGCCGCTCCTCACGACCGACGCCAGCCCCGGGTCCCCCCACCGGGTGAGGGCCCGGCCGGGCTCGAGAACGTGCTCTTTCAGGTCGAGCTCGACCTCCAGTTCACAGGGGAGACGCTTGCGAGGCTGGATCACGTACTGACGTGAACGCGTCTGGCCCAACGCTCCTTCGACCAGCTCGGCGTCGACGTCGATCGTGAAGGCAGAGCCGGCACAGTTGGCGCAGCGACCGCACGGCACGGCACCGGGATCGTCCAGCTGACGTCGCAGGAACTCCATCAGGCAGTCGCCTGTGACCAGGTAGTCGGCCATCGCCTGCTGCTCGGCGCGACGGTGGGCGGTGACCGCCTCTATCCGCTCCGTGGGATACGACCATTCCCGTTCTGACCGGAACCAGCGGGTGCCCTGGCGATGGACGGCTCCCTCCACCTCCAGGATCTTGAGCATCCCCTCCAGCCGGCTGCGACGCAGATTGACCACACCCTCGAGGTCGGTGAGCCGCAGACCCGGCTGGTCGGTCAGGGCACCCAGGGCGGTGGAGACATCCTCGGGGGAAGGGAAGGCGCTCTCGATGAACCAGTCCTGGATGTCGGTGTCCTCCCAGCCGGAGAGCAGGATCCCGTATGACTTCTCGACGGCGCGTCCGGCCCGGCCTACCTGCTGGTAGTAGGCGATGGGCGAGCCGGGTGTCTGGTAGTGGATCACGTACTCGATGTGGGGGTTGTCGTATCCCATCGCCAGCGCCGACGTTGCGACCACGACGTCGAGCTCGCCGTCGGAGAGGGCTTGCTCGATCGTCAGGCGCTCCTCGTGCGGGGTGGGACCGGTGTAGGTGGCGGCACGGATCCCCGCCGCCGTCAGCCACTCCCCCACCACCTCGGCGTCGCCGATCGTGAGGCAGTAGACGATGCCGGAGCCGGGGAGACGGGGAATGTGGTGGGCCAGCCACGCCATCCGCTCCGCCTTGTTGGGCATGTCGAGGACATGGAGGGAGAGGGACTCTCGCTCCAGGGTCCCGCGGTAGGTGTCGAGGCGCTGGCCGAGCTGCTCGCGGACATCGGCCACCACCCGGTCGTTGGCGGTGGCGGTGGTGCCGAGTACCGGTGTGTCCGAAGGAAGGCCGGCGGCGATCTCGCGGATTCGCCGATAGTCGGGACGGAAGTCGTGTCCCCAGTCGCTGATGCAGTGCACCTCGTCGATGACGAGCATGCCGATGCTCCCGAACAGGTCAGGAGCGACCTCCCCCAGGAACACGGGGTTGTTGAGGCGCTCGGGAGAGATCAACAGGAGATCGAGCGTGCCGGCCCGGATGTCCGAGAAGATCCCGTCCCACTCGTCCCGGTTGGTGGAGTTGACGGTGTGGGCACGGAGGCCGAGGCGCTCGGTCATCTCGAGCTGGTTTCGCATCAGGGCCAGGAGAGGAGACACGATCACCGTCGGTCCCGCCCCCCGGTCGCGCAGCATGCGGGTGGCGATCAGATACACCGCCGACTTGCCCCACCCCGTTCGCTGGACCACCAGGGCCCGGCGCCGTTCCTCCACCACCGAGCGGATGGCGTCGACCTGGCCGGGGCGGAACTCCGCCTCGGGAAGGTCGGTCAGTTGGCGCAGATGGGAGAGAGCAGCCGAGTCGAAATCGGTCATGTCGCACGAACGTAGCCGGAGACTGAGACAAGTCGATGCTCAGGGTCCATCCGGAGCGCTGCCCGTCACCGTCCGGCCCGCACCCGACGACCGATCCGTTCTAGGCTTGGGGGGATGGCGACCTGGGACGATGTTCGCCGCATCATGATGTCGCTGCCCGAGGTGGAGGAACCCGACGGGAGGGGCCGGCAGTGGCGGGTGCGGAAGAAGCTCGTCGCCTGGGAGCGTCCGCTACGCAAGGCCGACCTGGAGGCTCTGGGAGTAGAGCCCTCCGACGACCCGATCCTGGGGGTGAGGGTTCCCGACGTGGGGGCCAAGGAGGCCCTGATCGCCGACGATCCCGACGTCTTCTTCACCACACCCCATTTCGATGGGTACCCCGCCATCCTGGTGCGGCTGGACGTGATCGCCGAGGACGTCCTGCGGGAAGTCCTGGTGGAGGGATGGCTGGAACAGGCCCCCAAACGCCTGGCCCGCGACTACATGTCGACCCTCGACATCCCACCAGAGTGACCACCCCACAACAGCCAAATCCTGTTTTCGCGCATTGAATGCGCGCTATGGCGCGCATTCGATGCGCGAAAACGGGGTGGGGCGGGTCGCAGTGGCGCGTAGGGTTGGACTAGGCACCGAACGAGCGAGGGAAGTCATGTCAGAAGAGAAAGACGTCGTTCTCTCCATTCATCTCATGGAGGACGACACCTCCACCGTGGCGACGGCCGTTCTCGACCTTCGCAACGACCACTTCGAAGCGGTGGGACGGGCCCGGCGCAATCCCATCGACCCGCCGAGACCGCTCATCGGCGAGGAGCTGGCCATCGCCCGGGCGCTGTCCAAGCTGGAGGAGCAGATCATGGACGCCGCCCAGGACAAGATCGACGAGTACCTGGTCCACTGACACCCGCACCCATAGCCGGGCTTGTCCGCCCCGGCACCTTTTCGCGCATCGAATGCGCGCTATAGCGCGCATTCGGTGCGCGAAAACGTCGGGAGGGGCTGATAGGTTGGCGGCGTGGGGGTATCGATCCACGTCGCGCCGCATCCCGATGCCCTGGTCGCTCTCCTGTGCGACCAGCTGGCCGACCCGCCCGAGGACCCGTTCGCCACCGAGATGGTGGCGGTGCCCTCGCGGGGTATCGAGCGGTGGCTGACCCAGCGGATCGCCTCGGGTCTGGCCGAACGGGGAGCGGGGGACGGGATCTGCGCCAACGTGGCGTTCCCCTCCCCCGACGTGCTGGTAGGGCGGGCGATGGAGGCCGTGCCGGACCTGGCCGTATCAGTAGCGATGTGGGAAGGACCGGCCCTCACCGCACGGCTGCTCGAGGTGATCGATCACCACCGGGGCGCGCCGTGGATGAGCCTCCTCTCTCGCTACCTGGCCGACGGGCATACCTCCAACCGCCTGGCGGCAGCGGAGAAGATGAGGCGCCTTTTCTCCCGCTACGCCCGGCGCCGCCCCGACATGATCCGCCGGTGGCGAGCCGGAGAGGACGTCGGTCCCGACGGCACCCCCCTCGCTGAGGAGTTCCGGTGGGAGCCGCGGCTGTGGCGGGCTGTGCGTGAACGTCTCGACGTCGCCGCTCTCCCCGAGCTGCTGCCCGCAGGTCTCGAGCCGATCATCGAGGGATCCGCCGATGTCGACCTTCCCCGACGGCTGTCCGTGTACGGCCTCACGTCCACCGACCCCTTGGACCTGGACGTGCTCCTAGCCCTCGGTTCGCGCCGGGAGGTACACCTCTATGTCCTCCATCCGTCGCCCGCCCTCTGGGAAGCAACGTCGCGCCCGGGCCAGCCCGTCCTGCCGCCCCGGACCGACGATCCCACGGCAGCGGTAGCCGCCCATCCCCTGCTGGCGGCGTGGGGACGCGACAGCAGGGAGCTGGGGTCGGTGCTGGGCTCATCCGGGCTGACCGCCCCGCCAATGGAGCACTCCCCCGGCCCTGCCACCACTCTGCTCGGTCACCTGCAGGACGACATCCGCGCCAACACGACCCCCGGATCCGACCCACAGCTGGCGTCGCTGGTGGAGAGCGGAGCCGACCGGTCGGTGCAGCTCCATGTGTGCCACGGCACCCGACGCCAGGCCGAGGTCCTACGGGACGCCGTCCTCCACTTGCTCACCAGCCGACCGGACCTCGAGCCGCGTGACATCGTGATCATGACTCCCGACCTGGCCACATTCGCCCCACTCCTGGAAGCGGCGTTCCCCGAGGAGGACACCGGCGGCCTGCCCGACCTTCGACTCCGTATCGCCGACCGCTCCCCCGCCGCCACCAACCCGCTGGTGGTGTTCACGGCGGCACTGATGGATGCCGCCGGGTCCCGTCTGGAGGCAGACATCGTCCGCGAGCTCGTGGCACGCCCCGTAGTCCAGAACAAGTTCGGATTCGACGCCGACACGGCGGGAGCGGTGGTTGCCCTGATCGACGATGCCCATGTCTCGTGGGGGCTCGATGGGGACCATCGGCGGGAGTGGGGGGTCGGCTCCACCGGGGAGCGGACCTGGCGCAGAGGCCTCGACCGCGCCCTGGCGGGCGTCTTCTATGCCGACAGCCCGGTACGGACGATCGGCGACATCTCTCCCCTCGACGGGGTGGAGGGACAGGACGCCACACCGGCCGGCTTGCTGGCGACCATCCTCGACCGGCTCACCGCGGTACGCAGCCTCCTCGGTCGCCCGCGGCCCTTCTCGGAGTGGGCTCCGGCTGTGGCCGAGTCGGTGAGGATGCTGGCAGCACCTTCCCGGGACGATCAGTGGCAGCAGGACCAGCTCGAGCGTCTCCTGGCCGAGTCGTTCCCTCCCCCCGCAGAGGGCGGCGCCGATCCCGAGATCGCCCTCGCCGAGGCACGCCGGGCCGTGGCGTGGTGGACCGACGACCGCCCCAGCCCGCTCCATCTCCGTACCGGGGACATCACCCTCTGCACCCTGGTGCCGATGCGTTCGGTGCCGTACCGGGTGGTGGCGCTGTTGGGGATGGACGAAGCCCGCTTCCCGCGTCGGGGCCGTATGGACGGCGACGACCTCCTCTCCGAGCATGAGCTGGTGGGCGATCGGGACGCCGCTTCGATGGACCGCCAGCTCCTGTTGGATGCGGTGATGGCCGCCGGCGACAACCTCGTCGTCACCTACTCGGGGCGCGACGAGCTGACCAACGCCGAGATTCCGCCGGCTGTGCCGATCGCAGAGCTCTCCGACACGCTCACCCTCATGGTCGGAGCGAGGGCCATGAGGCGGATCGTGACCCACCACCCGTTGCAGTCGTTCAGCGAGGCCAACTTCACCTCCGGTGCGCTCGGAGTCGAAGGGCCGTGGGGGTTCGACCCGGTCCATCATCAGGGGGCCATCGCCATCCAGGGTCGGTCAGGGCACGGTCCTCTCCCCCTGCCGGAGTGGCCTCCTCCCCCCGAAGAGGAGACCATCAGGCTCCAGGGTCTCATCGACTTCCTCCAGAGCCCGACACGGCGTTTCGTTCGGGCACGGCTCGGCTTCTCGATCCCCGAACGGGGTGGGATCCCCGACGACACGCTTCCCGCCGACCTCGACAGCCTCTCCCGGTGGGCGGTGACGGACCGCATCCTGTCGGGGTTGGTGGCCGGCCACGACGCCGGAGCGCTGGCGGCGCGGGAGAGGGGAAGGGACGCCCTCCCACCGGGGGATCTGGGCAGTGACGACCTCGAAACCGCCATCGAGACCGCCACCATCCTGTGGGATGCAGCGCGGGAGCACGACTACGACCCCCGCCGCCATCAGCCCTACGCCGGCACGGTGGACGCGGGAGTGGGGGTGGTGGAGGGAACGGTCACCGCCGATCCGGAACGGAGCCATCTGGCCACCGTCACGCCCAGCCGTCTGCGTGGCAAGCACCGGTTGGAGGCCTTCACCAAGATGGTGTTCCTCACGGCACTCCATCCCGAGGTGGCCTGGAAGGCAGTCCTGTTGGGAAAGCGGGAGGACACCGAGTCCCACGTGGCCGTGACGGTGGGGCCGATCAAGGGCGACGAGAGCGGGCGGCGCAACCAGGCTTTGGAGGTGCTGGCCGAGCTGGTCGGCCTCTACCGGGAAGGCCATGATCGCCCGCTGCCGCTGCCGTGCGAGACCGCCTACCACTGGCAACGCAAGGGAGGCGCCGACGGGGACTCGTCCCGCCGCCGCGCCGCCGAGAAGTTCGAGGGGAGCTTTGGCGAGGCCGCGGATCCCGCCCACATCCTCCTACTGCCGGAGGTGACCACCTTCGAAGCCCTGGAACGAGCCGGCTTCGTCGACTACTGCGCCCGGCTGTGGCTGCCGATCCTCGCCGCCAGCAGGGAGCGGAACCTGTGACCGCGGTAGATCCCTTCGACCCGGCAGAGACGATAGGCAAGGGCCGCACGATCATCGAGGCCAGCGCCGGCACCGGCAAGACATTCACGATCGCCGCCACCGTCGCCCGGCTAGTCGCCCTCGAAGGGCTCGACCTCGACCGCATCCTGGTGGTCACGTTCACCCGGGCGGCTACCGCCGAGCTGAAGGGACGGGTCCGGCAACGGCTGGTGACCACGCTGCAGACCCTGGAGGGAGGGGCTCCCGACGAGTCCGATACCCACCTGGAAGTGCTGTCGGACCTGGACCGGGAGGCACGTGCGCTGGCCATCGGCCGCTTGAGATCTGCGCTGACCGACTTCGACCGGGCCCAGGTCTTCACGATCCACGGGTTCGCCCAGCGTCTGCTCGGCCAGCTCGGTTTCCGGGTTCGTCTGCCCGAGACCCTCGAACCGGGAGAGGTCGACGACCTGGTGCTGGCACAGACGGCCAGTGACCTGGTGGTGGCCCGCTATGCCCGCCGCCGGCCCGACGAGGAGGTCCTACCCCCGTGGGAAGCAGCGCGTCTTGCCGCCGAGGTGCTGGGTCACCCCGACGCTACCGTCGTCCCGCCCGCCGATCAGGTCGAGGGGAGGGCCCGGCTCAGGGTGGAGATGGCCCGGGCGGTGGCCGAGGAGACCCAGCGGCGGATGCGAGCCGCCGGGACGATGACCTTCGACGACGGTCTCATCGAGGTGCGGGACGCGCTGGCCGACCCCCGGCTCGGCGAAGCGGCGGCGGCCATGCTGAGGCGACGATACGACATCGGCCTCGTGGACGAGTCCCAGGACACCGACCCCATCCAGTGGCAGATCATCCGGCGGGTGTTCGACGCGTCCCGGTTGGTGGTGATCGGTGATCCCAAGCAGTCGATCTACAGCTTCCGGGGCGCCGACATCGAGGCGTATCTCTCGGCTTTGGAGGGGGCGGCGGCCCATCGCACCCTCACCACCAACTGGCGTAGCGACGGCCCCCTGATCCAGGCACTCGACGTCCTGTTCACCGGAGCCACCTTCGGCGACGACCGCATCGAGTACCGCAGGGTCGAACCGGCCGAGGCCCACCGCCGCGCCCGCATCCGGGGGGTGGACGCCCCCCTGCACCTCCGGCTCGTCGACGGGGACCTGGACATCCCCCGCCGCAAGGACGGGTACTTCATCGTCGGGGAGTGCCGGAAGGCGATCGCCGCCGACGCCGCCGCCGAGGTCGTCCGGCTCCTCGACGACGCGGTCACCGTCACCCACGACGGCCACGACCGGCCGCTGGGACCGGCCGACATCGCCGTGCTGTGCCGTACCCGCGCCCAGGTGGAGATGGTGCGCTCCGAGCTGGGTCGTCGCCGGGTCCCGTCGGTGGCGGCCCGGGCGGGAGGGGTGTTGGTGACCCCCGCCGCCGAGCAGTGGCGTCGGTTCCTCCTGGCCGTGGAGCGACCCGACCGTCTCGACCTGGTGCGATTGGCCGCCACGACCCTGCTGGTGGGTCGGCCGTTGACCGCTGTCGCCGCCCTCGACGACGAAGCCGCCCTCGACCTGCAACGCCAGATGAGGGAGTGGAACGACACGCTCCATCGCGGCGGCGTGCCCGCCCTGGTGTCCGCGCTCAACCGCCACACGGGTCTGGGGGGCCGTCTTCTCGCCCTACCCGACGGGGAGCGGCTGCTGACCGACATCACCCACATCGCCGAGGAGATGCACACGGTGTTCCGGCGGGGCAGGCACGGATCTCTGACCGCCTGGCTGGAGACGGCGATGGAAGAGGCCGCCAGACGCGAGAAGAAGTACATCGAGGAGCCCGAGTCGCGTCAGCGTCGCCTCGAGACCGACGCCGACGCCGTCACCGTCCAGACGATCCACGGGGCCAAGGGCCTCCAGTATCCGGTGGTGCTGGTTCCCTACGCCTGGGACGTCTCGATCTGGGACCAGGAGTTCCCGGTCTTCCACGATCCCGAGCCGGGAGCAGCCGACCAGCCCCGCCCACGCCTGATCGACGTGGCCGGCTCCGACTCGCCCGACTTCGGTGAGCACCGCGCCCTCGCCCGTGCCGAGGAGGAAGCAGAGGAGAGCCGTCACCTGTATGTGGCGCTGACGCGCGCCCAGCATCACCTGAGAGTGTGGTGGGTCGAGAACCACGCCCGCATCGGGGAAGCGAAACTGACCGAGCTGTTGACCGGCAACGGTCGCAGCCCCGAGTCCCTGGCCGGCGACAGTGACGGAACGATGGCGATATCGACCATGACCGAGGTCCCCGCCGCCCGCCCCTATCGGCCCCCTCCCCGAGAGCCGGCGGTGCTAGAACGGGCCCTGTGGGACCGGGACACCGATACGAGCTGGCGGCGGGTGTCGTTTTCGTCGCTGTCGGCGGACCAACCCCTGGCGGTGGCGGAGGAAGCGGCCGAACACCCGCTCAAGGCGGACGAAGGGGAGGTTCCCGAGGACGAACCGGTGGCGGCCGTCCCGGCGGAGCAGCTTCCCCTGGCGGACCTGCCCGCCGGTGCCCGCTTCGGCACCCTGGTACACGACATCCTCGAGAACCTCCGCTTCGATGCCCCCCACCTGGAGGGAGCCATCTCCGCGCTGGCAGCGGTCGAGATGCGGGCGGCCGGGTGGGACTTCCAGCCGGAGATCCTCGCCTCGGGGCTGGCGGCAGCCCTGAGGACACCCCTGGGACCGGAGAACGAGACGCCCTCCCTCGCCGATCTCGAAGGACCCCGCCTGGCGCGGGAGCTGGCATTCGAGTTGCCCGTCCGTGCCGAGCACGAGCCGGTCACCCTCGGCGACGTGGGCGTGGTCATGGATCGCCACCTCCCGCCCGAGGACCCGTACCGGGCCTACGTCGACGAGCTCTTGAGTCTCTCGTCGCGGCCGTTCCGGGGTTACCTGGCGGGAGCGATCGATCTGGTAGCCGTACTGCCCGGTGACCGTTACGTGGTGATGGACTACAAGTCGAACTCTCTCCCGGCGAGCGGAGAGGCGGCCACACCGGATGACTACGGCCCTGTCGCCCTCGCCTCCGAGATGGTCGGGCACCGCTATGTGCTCCAAGCGACGCTCTATCAGGTGGCGTTGCACCGGTATCTCCAGTGGAGACTCGGCGGTTACGACCCGGCCGCACACCTCGGCGGCTCCGTCTATCTCTTCGTCAGGGGGATGATCGGGCCCGGAACACCCGTCGTCGGCGGCGAACGGGCCGGGGTGACGCGATGGCGTCCGCCAACGGCGATGATCGTCGAGCTGAGCGAGCTCCTGGCCGGAGGTGCCCGATGAGCAACCGCGTCGCCCTCGCCTCGTCCTCGCCGTCGACGGTGATCGACACCGCAGGACTGCTCGCCGTCTTCAACGACGCCGGGGTGCTCGACCCCATCGACCTGCTCTCGGCCCAGACCGTGGCCAGGCTGAACGGGGAGACCGACGAGAGGGTCATGCTGGCGGCTGCGTTGACGGTGCGGGGGACGAGGTTCGGTCACGTGTGCGTGATCCCGTCGACCCTGCGAGAGGCGGTGGTCGTCGACGGCCAGGACCCGGCCGAGGTCGATGCTCTCCCCTGGCCCGACCCCCAGGAGTGGGAGGAGGCGCTGGCGGCGAGTGCGCTGGTGGGCGACGGCAGCGGCGACGAGCCCCTGGTGCGGGCGGATGGGCGCCTATATCTGGAACGCTACTTCCGCTACGAACAGCGGGTCGCCGCCCTCATCCAGCGCAGGCTCTCCGGCCCGGCGGATACGCCGGCTCCGGGGGTGAGAGAGGTGATCGACAGGCTCCTCGCCGAGAACGGCGAAGCGACCACCCAGCACACCGCCGCGTTGCGGGCCCTGGGGGGCGAGGTGACGGTCATCGCCGGGGGTCCCGGGACCGGCAAGACCTATACCATCGGCGCCCTGCTCGTGGCACTGGCCACCGGCGGTGACGGGTCGTTCCCGCTCGTTGCCCTCTGTGCGCCCACAGGCAAGGCCGCTGCCCGCTTGGGTGAGTCGCTCGCCGAACGGGCCGCCGCGTCCGGTGATCCCGCCGTCGCCGAGGTTCTGTCGCGTGTCCGGCCGTCCACGATCCATCGGCTGCTGGGGTGGAGCTGGGGGAGGGGACGCTTCGCCCGTGACGAGACCAACCGGCTGCCCCACGACCTGGTGATCGTCGACGAGATGTCGATGGTGTCCCTGCCTCTGGCGGCCCGCCTCCTGGCGGCCGTCCGCGACGAGGCGTCGGTGATACTGGTGGGCGATCCGTTCCAGCTCGAGTCGATCGAAGCGGGAACGGTGCTGGCCGACATCGTCGGCCCGGCCGCCACCGATCCCCCGGAGGTTCCGATGGCCGACCGGGTGGTGGTGCTCGACAGGGTCTACCGCTTCGAAGAAGACGAGACCATCGGCGGATTCGCCGACACGGTGCGTCGAGGAGACGCCGACGGCGCCCTCGAGCTGCTGGTGGCCGGGGGTGACCGGCTGCGTTGGGTCCCCGACCGCAACCACTCCGAGTTCGGGGCCCTCTGGAGAGCCCTCGTGGCCCAGCGCACCCGTCTGGTGGAGCTGGCACGCGCCGGAGACACCATGGCGGCCCTGGCGGCGTTGGGGGAGATGGCGCTGCTGTGCGCTCGCAGACGTGGCCCGGCCGGTGTGAGCGCGTGGAGCCGGGAGGTGGAGGCGACGCTCGATGAGCGTTTCCCCGGCCTGCGCTGGAACGGCGAGTGGTATCCCGGTCGTCCGGTGATGATCACCCGCAACGACTACAACCTGGACCTCTACAACGGTGACATCGGGGTGACCGTGGAGACCGGAGCGGGGCTCCGGGCTGTGTTCGAGCGGGGCGATCCCCGGCTGTTCCCCCTCAGCCATCTGACCGAACACACCACCGTCCATGCCATGACGATCCACAAGAGCCAGGGATCCCAGTTCGACGAGGTGGTGGTGGTGCTCCCCGAAGGGGAGTCGCGGCTGCTGACCCGCGAGCTGCTCTACACCGCGGTCACTAGGGCCCGCCGTCGCGTCTGGCTGGTGGGAGATGAGGAAGTCATCCGCCGCGCGGTGGGGCGCTCCGTCCAGCGCGCCTCCGGCCTTTCCCCCCTCCTATGGGGTGGCGACCGTTTTTATCAGCAAAACGGTGCGTCCAGCACACCGTTTGGTAGGTGAGAACCGTGGAACCGCCGATCACGCAGGTGCCACGATGGCGACTCTCGCGAGCCCGCCGTCGACGCCCCGAACACAGCGGTCCGACCCGGTGAGGGACGGGACGCTCCGCCGCATCTCACGGCTTCATCGGGCCGTCTATCGCCTGACCGGTGGCAGGATCGGTCGTAGCCTGGCCAACCACGACATGCTCCTAGTCACCACGACGGGACGCCGAACCGGTCGGCCGCACACCGTGCCCCTGCTTTATCTGGAGGACGGCCGGCGGCTGGTGGTGATCGCCTCGTTCGGCGGACGCGACCGCCACCCCTCCTGGTATCTCAACCTGCGGGCGGACCCCACGGTCACGGTGCAAGTCGCCGCCGGGGAGTTCACGGCTCGGGCGACTCCGGCGACGCCCGATGAGCGCAAGACATGGTGGCCCCGGATCGTGGAGGAACACGCCGCCTACGCCACCTACCAGGAGCGGACCAAACGGGAGATCCCGGTGGTGTTCCTCGACCCCATCGAGCACCCAGAGGAACCCTGAGGCCGGAGGCGAAGGCCCTCCGCACCGTTTTCGCGCATCGAATGCGCGCTATAGCGCGCATTCGGTGCGCGAAAACGGGGTCGGCCCGTGGCAGCGGGCCGTTAGCCTCGACACGTGGACTGCCAGGCGTGCGGGGCAACGATGGGACCGGAGGCCAGGTTCTGCTCGCACTGTGGTGGCCGCCTGGAAGGACCCGGCGCGGCGGTGATCAGCCGGGCAGCGCGGGCCGAGGTCATGTCGACCCTGCGGGGCGAGGAACGCCTCGTCACGGTGGTGTTCGCCGACCTCACCGAATCGGTCAGCCGCACCTCCGCCCTCTCCCCCGAGGAGGCGACGGGCCTGGTCAACCCGCTCCTGGAGGCGATGGTGGAGCTGATCGTTCGCTACGACGGGCGAATCGACCGCTTCCTGGGCGACGGGGTCCTCGCCGTGTTCGGGGTCCCTTGCGCCCACGAGGACGACCCGATGCGGGCGGTGAGAGCCGCCGTCGAGCTGCGGGAGCGGGCAACGGCGATGGGTCTGGCGGTGACCATCGGCATCAACACCGGAAGGGTCTACTTCGGACCCGTGGGATCCAGCCTCCACGAAGAGCTGACCGTGATGGGACCCGCCGTCAACCTGGCGGCTCGACTGCAAGGGGCGGCATCCTCGGACGAAATCCTCATCGGTGAAGCGACCCGCGCACACGTGGAAAAGGCCTTCCACCTCAGCCCCGTGACCCTGAGCATCAAGGGCATCGATGGGGCGGTGACCGCCTATCGGGCGGAGCACCAGGTGGACCATCCCGACAAGGTGCGGGGTATCGGGGGCCTGCGGGCGGACGTGGTGGGACGCGACGACGAGATGGGGACACTCCGGGCGGCGCTGGAGGGAGACTCCCCCGGATCGGTGGCTCTGGTGGGGCCGGCGGGCGTGGGCAAGTCCCGACTGGCGGCGGAGCTGAACGTGCATGCCTCCCGGAGGAATGCGGTGTGGTTGGAGGGGCGCTGCCGCCAGGACACGATCCACATGCCGTATGGGCCGATCGTCGACCTGTTCCGACGCCGGTTCGGGACGACGCACACCACCGCCTCCGTCCTCGCCTCCGTGAAGGACCTGGTGGCCGCCGACACTCTGGAAGACGAGCGGGCCGAGGAGATGGCACCGTTCCTCGCCCACCTGCTGGGGGAGCCGATCGGCGATGCCTCGGACCTGCGGGTAGGTGAGTCGAACCCCGACACGAGGCGGCACCTGACGGTGGCGGCGATCATCGACTATCTGGTCGCGACCGCCCGGCTGCGGCCGACCGTGTTGTTCCTCGACGACCTCCATTGGAGCGACGATGCCTCCCTGCGGGTGGTGGAGGCGTTACACCGGCGACCCGACGACGTGCCGATCACAACGGTGATCGCCTTCCGGCCCGACGCCGAAGCGCCCACCGCCGGACTGCCCGAGCGGCTCATGGGCCTGACGGTGCTGAACCTGAGGAGGCTGACCCCGGCCCAGAGCGCCCAGCTGATCCGGCGACTCCTGGAGACCAGCGGTATACCCGAGTCCCTGGAAGACACGATCGTGACCAACTCTGACGGCAACCCGTTCTACGTCGAGGAGATCATCCGGTCCTACATCCAGCGCGGAATGCTCGTGGCTCGAGAGGGAGGGTGGGAAGCCACGGGCGAGATCGATACGGTCTCCGTTCCCGAGAGCGTCGAGGGAATCATCATGAGCCGCTTCGACCGGCTCCCCGGGCCTGTCAAGCTGGCGTCGCGGGTGGCCTCGGTGCTGGGCCACGAGTTCTCCCAGTCCCAGCTGAGAGGCATGGGTACGCAGCTACCCGCCCAGCTCCCGGCGATGGTCGACGCCGGCATCGCCGCCCCGCTGCGTGAGGGCGACGACCCCGAATACGGGTTCCTCCACGCCCTGACCCGCCAGGCCATCTACTCCTCGTTGCTGCCGTCGCACCGGGTCGATCTGCACGGCAGGGCGGCTGCCTCCCTGGAAGACACCGGCTCCGACGAGCTGGATCGGCTCGCCCACCACTATGAGCACAGCCAACACGACGACAAGGCGATCGAATATCTGCTGGCGGCCGCCGAGCGGGCCCTGGCCACCTACGCCAACGACACCGCCCGCCGCCACCTCGAAGCGGGCCTGAACCGCATCCACCGTCTACCCACCGACGAACAGGCCCCATGGCGAGCCCGCTACCGCGCACGTCTCGGAGAGCTGCTCGAGAGGCAGGCCGATCACGACGGCGCACGGACCGAGCTGCGAGCGGCCCTGATCGAGCTCGGAGACGATCCCTACGAGGAAGGGCGGCTGCTGTGCCTGCTAGGGCGGACCCACCGCCTCCAGGGAGCCTTCGACGATTCCCACCATTGCTACGACCGGGCCGAAGCGGCCCTGGGGCGGGTCCCTGACCCCGATTCCACACGGGCGCACCGGGCCTGGATCGAGATCCAGCAGGAACGCTCACATGCCCTCTACTTCGGGGGCCGGGGATTGGAGCTACCCGATCACAACGACCGGCTGGCGGCGATCGTGGAGACCCACGGCTCGGTCGCCCAGAAAGTGGACTTCCGCCGGGCAGTCGCCATGGACGGGTTCGTCCGGGATCGCTTCCGACTGGACGGCGCCGCCGTGGATCACGCCCGGGGAACCCTGGAACTGGCCAGGACCGGCGCGGACCCGGGGCGGCTGGCCGAGACGAGCTTCGTCCTGGGGTTCACCCTGCTGTGGGCAGACGTCGTGGAGGAGGCGGTGGAGGTGCTGGCAGGGGCGGTCAGCGAGTCGGCCCGCATCGGGGATGTGACCCATGAGCTTCGGTCCCGCTCCTACCACGCCATCGCCCTGCGTCGCACCGGTCGTGTCGACGAGGCGGCGGAGGCTGCTCGACGTTCCCTGGATCTGGCCACCTCCATCGACGACTCCTACTATCAGGGTCACGCCCTCGCCACTCTCTGCTGGGTGGGATGGCGTCGCGACGACGGGACCTGTCGCCCCCTCGGGGAAGACGCCTATCGGATGTGGGGCGAGTTCGAGCGATCGGGTCATCGCGGCTACGAGACCGAGTTCGTCTGGATGGCGGCCTGGCCCGTGGCCGCCGACGCCCACCGCCGGGGCGACCACGACCGCGCCATCACCGAACTGATGCTCCTCGGTGTCCCCTGGGAGAGGCCAATGCCCGCCGACCTGGCCGCCGCCGTGGACGCGGCGATCGCCCGGCGGGAACCCGGGGCCATGGCGAACTCCATGGGTCTCGCCCGCCGCCACCTGCTGCTCTGAGCGATCCTCGTCGGATCGGGCGGCCTATCCGGGTGCGTCGGTCCCCAGCTCGAGGCGAACGGGCCCGAAACCGGTGCCGATTCGCTCGCCGTCGAGAACCCGGTCGGCCGTCTGGGACCATCGTGCGAAGTGGGGGGTCTCCCGGTGGATCCGCCGGTAGTCGTCCTCGGTGGCATACACCTCGACGAGCACGAACCGCAGCGGATCTTCCCGACTCCGCAGGATGTCGAAGCGGAGACATCCCGGCTCCTCGTTGCGGCTCGTCTCCGCCTGGAGCTGGATGGCGGCGAGGAACTCGTCGACCCGATCCGCTTTCACACGGATGTCAACGCACCAGACGAACAAGACTCCCTCCCCCGTTCATCTCAGATGCCCCACTTGGCCACCATGGCCAGGATGACGAAGGCCACCACGAGGGTGTCGACGATCGCCCACGGCATAATCGAGAAGGCCACGGGTCGGGCCTGGTCGTGGTCGCCTTCCTCCAGCAACGAGACGACCCGCTTGGTCTTGCGGCTGAACACGAGACCGGCCAACGCCCCGCCGACGATGATGCCTGCGAACCCGATTCCCACGAACCCGGACCCGAAGGTGAACGCCTCGCTGGAGACGACGAGATAGATACCGGTGAGGAGGATCACCACAGACGCCGACCCGTACAGCGGCCCGCTGGCCGCCTGCACCGCCGAGAACCAGGGCAGGGCTCCATCCCGGGTACGGGCCATGCGAGGGGCCACGAAACCCTGGAGGACATTGGCTCCCAGCCACGTCCCCGCCCCCAGGATGTGCAGCCACAGGGCGATCGTTCTCAAGAGTCAGCTCCTTTCCGGGTCGCAGGGACAATAGGGCAAGCGCGCCGGGGCTTGGTTCGTCGCGGCCACAAGCGACCGCCGCCGTGGCGCCGCCCCACCCGCGACAGCATCCGGTATTCAGGCTCTTCACGGTGGACTCCTCCCCCACATACCCTGGATGGTGGGTTCGCCGATTCCCTCCGGGAGACCGGCGGGCCCGAGCGGAAACGCCGAGGAGAGAGGTCGCCGAAGCCGTGGACACCATCACCACCGTCACCATGAACCAGCTCCTGGATGCCGACACCTATCCATGCGTCTCGTTGTACCTGCCGACACACAGAGCGGGCCGGGAGACCGCCCAGGATCCGATCCGCCTCAAGAACCTGCTCGAAGAGGCACGGGAGGCATTGGAGGACGGCGGGATGCGTCCGCCCGACGCCTCCGCCCTGTTGGCGGAGGCGGAGCACCTCACCCAGCTCGGCACCTACTGGCAGTATCAGGAAGAGGGTTTGGCGGTGTTCGTGAACCCGTCGGGGACCCGGACCTTTCGTCTTCCCATCTCCTTCCCCGAGCTGGTGATCGTGGGAGAGACCTTTCACACCAAGCCCCTGTGGCCGGTCGTAGGGGGCAACGAGCTGTTCTATCTGCTCGCCCTGAGCCGCAACCTGGTGCGTCTCCTGTGGGTGGACCGGTACGACGTGGGCGACGTCGACCTCCCCGACGACGTTCCCCGCAGCCTGGCGGAGGCGCTGTGGTTCGAGGACCCCGAGAAGCAGCTCCAACACCGCGGGTCGGGTCGGGCCGGGCAGGGTCGGGTCGTGGCCACCTTCCACGGACATGGTGTCCCCGAGGAACGTGGAGAGGCCCGCCTGGAGGCGTTCCTGCGCGCCGTCGACCGGGGGATCGGCCATCTCATCGACCCGGAGGCGCCGCTGGTCCTGGCCGGGGTGGACGAGATCACGGCTCTCTACCGGAAGGTGAGCAAGCACCACAACGTCGTCGGGGAGACCATCGGCGGCAACCCCGACATAGAGGCTCCGCATCAGCTCCACGACAGCGCACTGGAGGTGATCGAGCCTCTCCTCCGCCGGGGGTTCGAGCAGGACTCGGCCGCCTTCCACGGAGGCGGAGACCTGGCGGTCTCCGATGTCGAGGAGGTCGTCCGGGCAGCCCACGAGGGCCGGGTCGCCTCGCTCATCGTGGCGGCAGGGAGGCAGGTCTGGGGCAGGGTCAGCGCGGACACCCTCGACGTGGAGATACACGACGGCCCCCGCCCCGGCGACCGGGACCTGCTCGACGACGCCGCCGCGGCAGCGTGGCGAACCGGGGCCCGCATTCATGCCGTCTCCGACCCCCAAGAGGTCCCCGGCCCGGGCCCGCTGGCGGCGTTGTTGCGCTTTTGACGGCGGGAGACGGCACCGGAGTTTCGCTTGACGTGGCATTCCCGGCGACCGAACCTCAGGACATGCCCAAACCCGAGGTCTGGCAGTGACCGCCGTCTCCAAGAACACCCTCCTCACCGACCAGGACGTCTACCTCTGGAACGAGGGCTCCCATCACCGCTTGTACCAGAAGCTGGGATCGCATCTGTCCCCCGACGGGGAGGGGGTCTACTTCGCCGTGTGGGCGCCCAACGCCGACGGTGTGTCGGTCATCGGGGACTGGAACGGCTGGGATCCGGCCAGCCACGCGCTGACACCGGTGGCCGGGTCGGGGATCTGGTCGGGTTTCGTGCCGGAGGCGGGTATGACCCATTCCTACAAGTACCGGATCCGCAACGGCGCCTACGAGGTGGACAAGGCGGACCCGATGGCCTTCCATCACGAGACACCCCCGAACACCGCCTCCAAGGTGTGGGATCTGGCTTACACCTGGGGAGACACCGAGTGGATGTCGAGCCGCAGCAGGCGCAACCGGCTCACCGATCCGATCAGCGTCTATGAAGTGCATCTGGGATCCTGGAGGAGGGACCCCGACCAGCCCGACCGTTTCCTCACCTACCGGGAGCTCGCCCCGCTGCTGGCCGAGTACGTCACCGACCTGGGGTTCACCCACGTCGAGTTCCTACCCATCATGGAGCACCCGTTCTACGGGTCGTGGGGTTACCAGACGACCGGCTATTTCGCCCCCACCAGCCGCTACGGCACACCGCAGGACTTCATGTTCCTGATCGACACCCTGCACCAGGCCGACATAGGGGTGATCCTCGACTGGGTCCCGTCGCACTTCCCCACCGACGAACACGGCCTCGGATACTTCGACGGCACCCATCTCTACGAGCACGCCGATCCCCGGCAGGGATTCCATCCCGACTGGAAGTCCTCGATCTTCAACTACGGGAGGGCGGAGGTGCCGGCATTCCTGATCTCGAGCGCCATCTTCTGGCTCGACCACTATCACGTCGACGGCCTCCGCGTCGATGCGGTCGCCTCCATGTTGTATCTCGACTACTCCCGGGAGGAAGGCGAATGGATCCCGAACGAATACGGCGGACGGGAGAACCTCGGAGCGCTCGCCTTCCTGCGGAGGCTCAACGAAACCGTGTACGCCGAGTATCCCGACACCCACACCATCGCCGAGGAGTCGACATCGTGGCCGATGGTGTCACGGCCCCTCTACCTGGGCGGGCTCGGCTTCGGGATGAAATGGGACATGGGGTGGATGCACGACACCCTCGAATACTTCTCCCGGGACCCTCTCTTCCGGGTCTACCACCACGGCCAGCTCACCTTCCGGATGATGTACGCCTTCAGCGAGAACTTCATGCTCCCGCTCTCCCACGATGAGGTGGTCCACGGCAAGGGCTCGATGATCCGCAAGATGCCGGGAGATCAGTGGCAGCAACTGGCCAACCTCCGCGCCCTCTACGCCTACATGTACACCCAGCCCGCCAAGAAGCTCCTCTTCATGGGCGGGGAGTTCGGCCAGTGGTCGGAATGGGCCCACGACGGCAGCCTGGAGTGGCATATCACCGACAACGAGGCCCATCGGGGGCTCCAGCGCCTCGTCACCGACCTCAACCGCTTGTACCGAGCGGAGCCTGCCCTCCACGAGCTCGACTGCGAGCCGGAGGGATTCGAGTGGATCGACGCCAACGACAGCGCCAACAGCGTCCTCACCTATCTGCGCCGGGGAACCGGTGAGAGCACCCTGCTGGTGGCCGCCAACCTGTCGCCTGAGCCCCGCCACGCCTACCGGGTGGGTGTGCACCGCCCGGGTCGGTGGGACGAGATCCTCAACACCGACGCCGTTCACTACGGCGGCAGCGGTCAGGGCAACCTGGGCGGGCTGGAGACGGGACCGCTGCCCGTCCCCTTCCACGGGAAACCCGATAGCATCGACATCGTCGTCCCCCCGCTCGGTGTGGTGGTGCTCAAACACCGGCAGGCGAGCTAGTGGACCACAGTCATCAGGCGTAGTTCGATCCGGCGCCGGTGTTGAACACCACCGTTCGCCAGCCGTCTGCGACCCAGCCCGACGCCCGCAGCACCCGGTACGCCGCCCAGGCCGCCCCTCCCTCGGGACCGACATCGAGGCCGGTCTCGCCTCCCAGGGAGGCAGCGGCTGCGTGGAGGTCGGTCTCGGAGACGGCAACGGCGGTTCCGCCCGTCTCCCGTATCGCCCTCACGCAGATGAACCCGCCGATCGGTGCCGGTACCCGCAGGCCGTAGGCGCTCGTGGAGGGATCGTCCCACGACGTGGTGGTGCCGTCCCCGGCCAGGAAGGCGCGCACCACCGGAGCGCAGCCCGCGGCTTGAGCCGAGACCAGGCGGGGCATGTGGCTGATCCATCCCATCCGCCGCATCTCCATCCAGGCCTTCCACATGCCGACTAGACCGGTTCCTCCGCCGGTCGGATAGACGACCACATCCGGGATGTCGCCTCCGAACTGCTCGAAGATCTCGTAGGCCATGGTCTTCTTGCCCTCGACGCGGTAGGGCTCGCGCAGGGTGGATACGTCGAAGTCGCCCGGCTCCCGATGCCCGGCCACCCACCGGCCGGCGTCGGCGATGCTGCCGGCGACCAGATGCACCTGGGCACCGTGGGCCTGGCATTCCTCCACGAGACCACGCGGTGTGTCCTCCGGCATCGCCACCACCACCGGCACGCCCGCCTCCCGCCCATAGGCGGCCAGTGCCACCGCCGCGTTCCCCGCCGACGGAGCCACCAGCCGCCTTACCCCTCGTACCGCCGCGGCCGACACCGCCATCGACATGCCCCGGGCCTTGAACGAGCCGGTCGGGTTGACCGCCTCGTCCTTCACCCACACGCTGTCGTCGACCTCGTGCAGGGGCGTCCAGCCCTCCCCCAGAGTCACGGCATCGTCCCCGTCGACGGGGAGCACCGCCGCGTAGCGCCACAGTGAGGGAACGTCGCTCCGGATCACCGACTCCGGCACCGTCGCCGTCAGATCCAGGTCCACCCGCAGGGGCATACCGCAATCGCGGCATACGGTCTGGAGGAGGGATGGATCGTGGATCGATCCACAGGCGAAGCAACGCAACGACGTAACCGTGCTCACGACCCGAAAACCTAGCCACCCGCCGCACCCCGACCCGTTTTCGCGCACCGAATGCGCGCGATAGCGCGCCTTCGATGCGCGAAAACGGGTCGGGACCTCCCCCGGGTCCCTGGGGGGGG
>CAZTXD010000049.1:0-23267 GCA_964617995.1 uncultured Acidimicrobiaceae bacterium | reverse complement strand
GGGACTGTCGAGCGCATCAGTGCCGTTCTGCGCAAGTGCCTGTCCCACGCATCTGGGTTGGCTTTCCGAACGCCTCAGCTGAGCTACTCGGCCAGCGCGACGATGATGCCTTCCGGGCCGCGGACGTAGCAAAGCAGATATTTGTCCTCGTACTGCACCACCTCGCCGACGAGCTCGGCGCCATGGACCTGGAGGCGGGCAAGGACGTCCTCGATGTCATCGACGGCGAACATGATCCGACGTATGCCCAATGTGTTCACCGGTGCGTTCGGCTCGGCGGTGGTGGCCGGCGGCGTGTGAAACTTGATCAGCTCGAGCCGGCCGTGCCCGTCCGGAGTCCGCAGCATGGCGATGTCGTTTCGGACCCCGTCGAGCCCGACGATGCGGTCCACCCATCGTCCCTGAACTGTCCCCCCGCCCTCCAGCTCCAGACCGAGTTCGACAAAGAACGCGGAAACAGCCTCGAGGTCGTCGACAACGACGCCGACGTTGTCCATCCGCTGGATCGTCACTGACCACAAGGGTAAAGACTCAGCCAGTTCCTGGATCCATTCAGCCGGCTCTGACAGTCCAGTCCTCTCGCCCCCGATTGTCCCGGGACCCCCGACACGATCAGGTATGGGGGCTTCGTCTCCAGCGCACAACGCGCGTCCTGTGCCGACATTGACTTCGTCACCCACGCATCCCGGCAGTTCTGAGCCGCACGCCGAGGTGCCTGATAGTTCGGTTCGTCGGTATGCGTGTTATCGACCGGGATCAGTTGTTATGCGTGGACCTGAGCCTCGCGATGACGACGCTGACGGCAGTAGCGTGGTCGCATCGGATTGCCGTCGTGTGCGCTCTGGGCTCCGCGATCCGAGCAGCCACGATGTGACGGCACCTGCAAGCACGGCCACAGCAAGAGGCATGAGGATGCCCGGGTGAACGGGACGAGCGGTTTCGACCCAGAACTGGCGATATCGACGCTGACTTGGGGTGTGTTCCGTCTCGATGCCAATGTGCACCACTTTCGCGCGGACACTCACGGTTATGGTCGGAGCGTGCGGCCGTGTCTGTATCTGCTGACGGGGTTCCCAGGGTCGGGGAAGTTCACTGTGGCTCAGGCGCTCGCTGAGCAGATCGAAACTGCAGGCGACACGGTTCGGGTGGTGGACAACCACTGGATCAACAACCCCATCTTCGGGCTCGTCGACCAAGACGGTGTCACACCTCTTCCTACGGAGATCTGGAATCGGGTTGGGGAGGTCGCGGAGGCGGTAATCCTCACGGTCGAGGAACTGACACCACGGTCATGGCATGTCATCTTCACTGCCCACCTCGACGGCGTCACCGACACCGGGTTCGTAGCCCGGCTGGAGTCGGCCGCCGCAGGCCGGGGTTCTCTGTTCATTCCAGTGAGGCTTCTGGTAGATCCGGTGGAGAACGCCCGCAGGATCACCTCCCCTGAACGGCGTCTGCGCATGAAGTCGCTCGACCCCGAGGAGCCGTACCGTCTGGCGGCCTCGGGTGGACCGTTCGACCACGGTCACGCCAACACCCTGACCATCGATATCACCGATAAGCCGCCGGACCAGACAGCAACGGAAATACTGGCACACGCCGACCAACTCGAACGGGGAGAACAACCTGCAGACTGAACCTGCGCCGAATTGATGCGGTATGGGAGGAAGGGGTTCGGGGGGCCTTCGCACACCTACGTCCTTCACTTCGATCCGGGGCTTCATTGGGACACACGAGACCGGGTTCGGCCAGCTGTTCGTGGTGGTATCGGGCGACACCTGGGTAGATGTGGCAGGTGACCGGGTCGACGTTTCGTCGGGACAGGCAGTTCTCATCCCGTCGTCTAGGGCTGTCGAGCGACTTCTTACTTGCTTGTTGCATGTCGGCTGGGGGTGCTGTTCCCGTCCGGATAGGGAGGATGTCGCCATCGTGAGCGATCCGACCGTAGACCGCACCGATCGTCTGGTATGCGTGGAGGTGGGTCGAGCCCGTCGAGTTTTCCCGATCGAAATGGGAACGTCCCCTCATGACGACAGGAATGACCCTCTCTTATGTTCGCACCACGCCGAGAGAGAGGAAGGTGCGAGGTGGATACCCGACGAAAAGATGCAGGTGCTCCGATGGGCGAGCAGTCGAGGGCACGACGTACCACGTTTCGGGTGGTCTCGATCGTGGTCGGGCTCTGGTTCCTGGCCTTGCAGAGTATCGGCCTGACCGAGGTGGTGTTGATGTGGCTTCCCGCCGAAACCCTCGCCTCCATCACCGGGGATCTTGCGAGCAGTTTTGTCGAACATCGTTCCCATTTCATGTCGATTGGAATCGTGGCCTGGGCCGTTGTGCCCGCGGCCTTGGTGCAGTGGCGTAAGCCGGAGAAACGGGTTGGTTCGATGCTGCTGCTTCTCATGATCGCGGTGACGGCCTCTGTGGTCTACGCCTTCAGTGGTGGCCTTGTCGAGTCATTGATCGAAGAGGGCGTCTTTGTCGTCTTGCCGATCCTGTTGTTGGCTTTCTTTCACCCGCGGTCTCGAGACCTGCTGAGGAAGCCGTCCTTCAGCCGGGACATGGTCGTGGCGGCTGGTGTGGCTGCGGTGCCGTGGATGATCTATGTCGTCTCCAACTCGGCACGGCAACTGGCCAACCTTGCGGGCGACTCGCATGCCGAGATGGAGCACTGGTCGCTGGCTGCGCTGATGGGGATCACCCTGGTCGCGGCCGCCATTGTCGGTGCCAGCGATCACGACGGCTGGCGTCTCCCCGCCTGTGTCTCTGTCGGCGGCTCGTTCCTCTTTGGTCTGCACTCCCTTGTGTTCCCGGGTGCCGCCTCGGCGCTCAATGGATTCTGGGCGGTTGCTGCGATGGCGTGGGCAGGGGGGTTTGCGGTCCTGATCATGAGACGGTCACGTGTCGAGAGGCAGACGCCGGTGCCCGGGTAGATGCCCGTATGGGAGGTGGGTCGGGTGGCGGCCGGTTGGCCGCCACCCGAGCCTTTGTGGCCGAGGGTGGAGGCACCGTGGACCACCTAGAGTTCCCGGAGGGGAGGCAGGAGTGACGAGATCAGCGTGTCGACAGATCGGGCCAGTGACATCGAGACGCACATGACTTCCCGGGTGATCGGCGTCTCGACGGTGTGGTTCCTTGCCGTTGTCTCCACGATCGCTGGCTGGATCGTCATGGCGCTGGCCGATCCTGACAGCTACCTGCGTGGTGGGTTGATCCCCACTGACTTCGCTCTCTCACTGTTCGCTCTGACCATGGCCACATTCGGTGCTCTCGTGGTGTTACGCGGGGATCAGGTTCGCTACGGATGGTTGATGCTTGCCTCGGGAGGGTTGATGGCCGTCGTAGACGTGTCCGGCAAGTACGCCCTCCATACCTGGGAGACCGGTGCCCCATTGGTCAACGTAGCCGTCTGGGTCCAGGATCTCTTTCCTCTCATCTTTCTCCTTGTGCTGCTCCTGTTGCCGGCCCTGTTCCCCGACGGCAAAGTGGCCTCTCCCAGCTGGCGGCTCCTGTTGCGCCTGACGGCAGCCGGTTGGATCGTCTATCAGCTCTTTTTCGCTTTCGTCGAGCGCCCCACCGAGAACTGGATGTTCGCCATCCCGGAGTCGATCCGACCCGCCAACCCTCTGGCCGTGATACCACTGCCGGAGTCGATGTTCGGCCCGGTGATCGTTCTGCCCTGGGTGCTGTTGTTGGTGGCTACGTTCGTGATCGGCATCGGGAGTCTCATCACCCGGTGGCGACATGCGCCCGACGTCGAGACCCGGCAGCAGGTGAAATGGGTGGCGTTCGCCTTCGGGGTCCTGATCGCCATCACCGCACTCGAAGAAGTGGGCAATGCAGTCCTCATAAACGTGTTTGGGGTCGATCTTGGCCTGACCGGGTTGCTGAATGTCGCAGCCGCCATAGCCACCGTAGGTCTGGCCATGGCGTGGGGGGTTGCCGTGCTCCGGTTCAAACTCCACGCCGTCGACCTGGTGATCAACCGCACCATCGTCTACGCCATCTTGACCGTGCTCATCACCGTCGTTTATGTGCTGTTGTTGGTAGCGGTCGGGGCGATGCTTCCCGTGGAGCGATCACGGCTCGCCCTGGTTGCGACCGGGGTGGTGGCAGTCGGGTTTGCACCGCTCCGCGGGTGGGTGCAGAGCGGGGTCAACCGGATGATGTTCGGACAGAGGGACGACCCATACGCGGTCATGTCCGGGTTGGGCCGTCTCATCTCCGAAGCCGGCACACCCGAGGAGACGCTGCAGACACTGGTCGAGACCGTCGCGGAGTCGTTGAAGCTCCCCGGAGCCGTCATCGAACTGGAACAGGACGGCGAGTGGCAGCGGCAGGCATCGGATGGAGCATTTCCCGGCGATGGGTCCGGGGTGGCGGTCCCCCTCCGCGACCGGGGTGAGCTGGTCGGGCGACTCGTCGTTGCCCCACGCTCACCCAACGAATCACTCTCCGAGGGGGACCTCTCCCTGCTGGGAGACATTGCCGGGCCGGCCGCGGCCGTAGCCCGCTCGGTAAGGCTGACCTCGGCGCTTCAAGCCTCCCGGGAGCGGCTGGTGCTGGCCCGGGAGGAGGAACGGCGTCGCATCAGACGGGACCTCCACGACGGGCTCGGACCATCCCTGGCGGCACAGACCTTCCAGCTCGACGAGATACTGGACCGTCTTCACAGTGACCCCGAACACGCCGCCGAGCTGGTCTCGTCGCTCAAGACCCACAATCAGCAACTCGTCTCCGAGGTGCGACGGCTGGTCTACGAGCTTCGCCCGCCTGCACTCGATGAGCTAGGACTGGCTGGTGCCCTGGACGCACACGTCGCACAGTTGGAAAGGCCAGGCCAGCTCAGAATCGACGTCAACACCAATCCCGATCCGTTGCCCGCGGTTCCCGCCGCGGTGGAGGTGGCGGCCTATCACATCGTGAGAGAAGCGATCACCAACGTGACGAACCACGCTGACGCCACCCGCTGTGCGGCCACGTTGACCGCAGCCGGCCGCAACTTCATCGTGTCCGTCAAAGACAACGGTCGCGGCATCTCCAGGGACGACCGGTCCGGGGTGGGGCTCGTGTCGATGAGAGAACGGACCGAGGAACTCGGCGGGAGTTTCACCATCAGACACTCCTCAGGCACAGAGGTCATCGCCACCTTCCCACTCAGGAACGGAGAGGACTGTGACTGAGATCCGGGTCATGGTCGTGGACGATCATCGGCTATTCCGCGACGGACTCACCGCACTGATCGATGGCGCCGACGATACCGTGGTTGTAGCTCATGCCGAGACCGGCGCCGAAGCGATCGCGAAGCTCGGAGAAGTCGATCCGGACGTGATCCTCATGGACATCATGATGCCCGACATGAACGGGATCGAGGCGACCCGGAGAATCACAGCCGACCATCCCGATGTTTCGATCGTGATGCTGACCATGCTCGAGGACGACGATTCGTTGTTCGCCGCGATGTGCGCCGGGGCCCAGGGCTACATTCTCAAAGGCGCCGACAAAGCAGCTGTGCTCCGCACGGTCCGGGCGGTGGCCCGCGGGGAGGCCCTTTTCGGTCCGGCGATAGCCCGCCGACTCACCGCCTTCTTTCAACATACCAAGGGCAAAGGCCTCTCCGTCAGCCCCTTTCCCGAACTCACCGAGAGGGAGCGAGAGGTGCTCGACCTCATCGCTGAGGGTCTCGGCAACTCACAGATCGCCGACCGGCTCTACATCTCCAACAAGACAGTGAGCAACCACATCTCCAACATCTTCGCCAAGCTGCAACTGTCGGATCGCGCCCAGGCCATCGTCGCCGCCCGTGAAGCGGGTCTTGGTAAGGGATCCGAGACCTGACGGATCATCCCATCGTCATGGCGAGTGAGCCGACGGTGGACGTGCACAGTCATCCCCGATGAGAGACATGGGCATTCGCCACAACCGGCACAGCGCATAATGCGCGGTAGCCAACCACGAAGCCTTCGGAATCACCGCCCCGATCCGCTCGACCGACACGGCTACCGCCGTGGTCGGCTCGGGGGGATGTTCTGGTTCAGTCGAAACATGTTGTCGGGGTCGTAGCGATCCTTTATCTCCACGAGGCGGGCATGGTTGTGTGAGTAGTTCGCCCGCACCTGCTCGTCGTCGTCGTCGGAGGCGAAGTTCACATACCCGCCCCCCATCGACGTGGGACGCAGGGCGTCGTAGTACTCCCGAGACCAGGCGATGTTGTCGACGTCGTCGTGGGGGCTCTGCCAGGAACCACCCAGGCCGACAGCGAACGTCGCCTCCCGGTAGGCAAAGGCGGTGTCGTCCGAACGGACCCTATGGCAAGCACCGTCTATCGGGAAGACGAGGGTCGCCGACTCGACCGACGGCAGCGTGGCGCCGTAGGCGATGTGCACGTCGATCGCCTCCTCGGGGATGGTGCGGTTGAAGACGCCCTTCCAGTAGTGGCGCAGCCCGAACGGGAGCAAGTCGTCGAAGAGGGTGTTGATCACGGGGTAGGGCATCCGGTCTACGAACTGGCCCACCATCGGTCCCAGCCCGGCGAGGCGGCGGCGGACGGCGTCGTCTTCTTCCGGGAGGCCACTCCAGCACGTCAGGACCGCGCATACCGGCTTGCCGTGCCAGTCTTCGGGCACGAAGGGCAGGGGAGGGGCGAGCACGAGACCGAAGATCGCATTCAGCTCCTCAGGAGCCTCGGCGATGAGGTCCTGGTAGGCGCGTAGGACGTCGCCATCGAGGGGATAGAAGGACGGCCCCCCGAGGATGTCGGCGATCGGATGCAGCCTGTACTCCAGGGAGGTGACGACCCCGAAGTTCCCGCCGCCGCCCCGCAGAGCCCAGAACAGATCCTGATGCCGGTTCTCGTCGCAGGTCAGGAACGTCCCGTCGGCCACCACCACGTCCACCGAGACGAGGTTGTCACAGGCGAGACCGCAGCGTCTGGCGAGGTGGCCCATCCCGCCTCCCAGGGTGAGACCGGAGATCCCGGTGGTGGAGACGATTCCACCGGTGACGGCCAGGCCGAAGGCGTGGGTGGCATGGTTCAATTCGCCCCACGTGAGGCCCGGCTCGACCCGGACGGTGCGCCGGTCGGGATCGACCCGGACACCCTTCATACGCCCGAGGTCGAGCACCAGTCCTCCGTCGCAGGTGGAGAACCCGGCGATGCTGTGGCCACCTCCCCGCACCGCCAGCGGCGAGCGTTCCTCCCCGGCGTAGGCGACCGCGCTCATCACGTCGGCGACGCCGGACGCCTGAATGATCCCCTCCGGGTGGCGGTCGTGGATCGCGTTGTAGACCGCCCGCGCTTCGTCGTAGTCCCCGTCACCACGCTGGATCACCCGCCCGTTGGTCTTCTCTCGAAGATGTGCGAGGCCCGAGGGTTTGTCTGTCACCGTCATGGTCGAGAGGCTATGTGACGGGGGCTCCCGCGACATCGCTCCAACGGGCCAATTCCACAGTGCCCACCGATGGGCAGAACGACCCATCCCGCTGGACCCGGAAGTCAGAGGAGGTCGTGGGTGTGGGCGAAGGACCCGGCCGCCGCTCTCGTCGACACGCCGAGCTTGGCGTAGATGTTGTTGAGGTGACGTTTCACGGTGTGGTGGCTGATCACGAGCTCTTCGGCGACCTCGCGGTTGGTCTTGCCGGCGGCGACCAGGCGGAGCACTTCCACCTCGCGTTTCGTCAACCCGCCCGGGAGGGGGACGTTGTCGGCCAGGAGAGCTTCCACCCGTCGCATCTCCAGCTTCGACCCGAGACGCTCGAAGGTCGACCGGGCTGCCTGCAGCTCCCGGCGAGCCGTTTCGTGATCGCCGGCCATGCGGGCGGCCGAGCCGAGGAGCGTTCGGGTCTGGGCAGTCTCGTAGGGAAGGTTCAGTTCCAGCCACACGCGGCGGGCGCGCCGGAGGTGGTCGAGGGCGGTCGGAATGTCGTTCTCGCTGAGAGCCACTGCTCCCCGGCAGGAGGCCGCCAGTCCCGTGAACAGGGCTGCGCCGGACTTTTCGGCCATCGCGGTGAGCTCGGCAGCCGTATCCCAGGCCCCGACGTGGTCGTTGGCGGCGAGGGCGACTTCCACCTGAGCGGCCAGCAAACGGGCGCGACCGACGGTCCCCGGCCGTTCCGTGACGGCCGCCGATCGAAGGCCGGCCGCAGCCGCCTCGATCTTTCCCTGCTCGAGGCGGACGAGGGCGAGGCCGGGCTGGGGCTCCCTTCCTAGCTCGTGTGCGCGCACGAATGCTCTCTCGGCTCCCTGGAGGTCTCCCTCGCGTCGTCGCAGCTCCCCTGTGACGTAGAAGGAGTCGCCCGCCATGTGCGGGTGATACGCCATCAGCTCGTTGCAGGCTCTCTCAGCCTCGCGCCCGGCTGTCTCCCATGCTCCGACGAGGCCCAGCAGCTCCACATGGTGGATCCGGCATACCCCGTGGAAAGGGGTCCCCATCGGCAATGCGGAGCACCAGCTCATCGCCGAGTCGTTCCACTCTGTGGCGCGCCGCAGGTCGGCGAGGTCGAAGCATATCGGGACAGCCAGGCAGTACAGCCAGCCGGTGGTCAGGCTGCTCAGCTCACCGCCGATCACGTCGGACATGACCTCATCGATGAGGGCCAGGCCGTCGCGCACCCTTTCCTTCGATATGAGAACCCGTCCCAGCATCATCTGTCCCATCGCGGTCAGATCGCGGTGGCGGCACCGGACCCCGATGTCGATCATCTGACGGGTCAGGCGTTCGGCTTCGTCGAGGTTGCCCTCGCCTTCGGCCATCTCCGCCATCGAGTACATGATGAAGCCCTGCTCGGCGCACTCCGGCTCGTCTCTCAGATGTCGTTGCGCCTTCTGCAACCAGCCGGCGGAGGCAGCCGGTTTTCCGATGAAGTGGTACTCGGTGGACAGCATCCACGCGTTGTAGCCGGCGCGCCTGAGGTCACCGTCCCTCGCGTACGCCGCGTGGGCCCTCTGGCGAACTTCGACCGAATCCTCCACACGGCACATCCACCAGGCAGCGTCGGCGAGGACCTCGAGGTCGCCGGCCGTCATCCGGGCAGCGTCACGCTCCCGGAGGAGGGCGTAGAGCTCGGGCCAGTTCTCCCCATCGGCCAACGAGCTCCGGGCGACCTGATTCATACGACTTCACCAGGATAATCGCCGGTCGTATCCGGCCTCCGGCATGAGGTGGACGCGCTGACAGAGGACGACCAACGTCGGTCAGGCCCACCCTCGGGCCCCAGCGCTGGGTGCTGCTCCGATATGGTCGAGCCAGGCACGCTGGAACTCGGCCATGACCTCCTCCTCGTTCCCGGGCAGGTCGGGCGCCACCGACGGGCAGAAAGTCGGCGGTCCCAGCACCACGAGCGTCGTAGCCAGCGAGCGCTCCTCGCTGCGGTGTGCGGAGACGGGAACGTCGGCCACGGGCGTATGCGACAGGGCGGCTCCGATGGCCTCGCGCAACGAGCCGCCTGATGCGAAGACCTCGCAGGCGGCGACGGCGCCGTCGGTCAGCATTCTCGCCCACTCCTCGGCCCCCATAGCCTCCGAGCTGAAACGGCCGCTGACGGGCTCGGCGGAACTGAGATAACGCAGGTAGGCGTCGCGGGACGGTTCGATGATCACCGATCCGGTCGTGGTGATTGCCTCCGACGTCGTGGTGGCCGGAGGCGGGGGTGAGGTGGTCGGGACCGACGAGGATGTAGGGGCCGGCGCTGCGGTAGCGGGTGTCTCCGTCGTGATCCGACCCGAGCACGACACCAACGACGCTAGGAGCAGAACTACGAACAGAAGGCCGAGCGGCCGGGGGGATCGACTCAGAAAGCCCTCCGTGATGTCTGCCTGGCGGTGACGGAACCCATGCCTCGTTCACGCTGCCAGATCGTTTCCTGCCACCCCGCCAGGTTATCGGGCCGACGCCGCCGGGCCCCGTCGGGTGGGCGGTGGATGGGCCGACCGCCACACGATCGATCGGAGGAGAACGCGGGATTCACCCGCTGGAAACAGACTCGAAACCTGCCTCCGTTTGCCTCTTTCCCGGAAGTCGACATGGTCCCGTCAGGGACGCTGGCCCGAAGAGGGAGGCAGAATGAAGAGGAAGCTACTCATCGGAGCAACGCTCGGAGCGGTACTGGCGCTGGTGCTGGCGAGCCCGGCCCTGGCCCAGCAAGATCTCGCCCCGGCATCGCAGTTCGTCTTGGACAACCTGTGGATCTTCATGGCTGGGGTCCTGGTCTTCTTCATGCAGGCCGGCTTCGGGCTGCTGGAGGCGGGTCTGACCCGATCCAAGAACGTCTCCAACATCATGATGAAGAACCTGATGGACATGTCCGCCGGTGTGCTGGCGTTCGCGCTGGTCGGCTTCGGAATCGCCTTCGGGGGAGATGAGCTCCTGAGTGGATGGTTCGGTTTCGACCTCGGCATCGCGGGTGTGGAGGACACCGTCGGCGAGGGGTTGCTGCCGTCGACGTTCTTCTTCTTCCAGGCCGCCTTCGCGGCCACTGCGGCGACCATCGTCTCCGGGGCGATGGCCGAGCGGACCAAGTTCCGAAGCTACTTCGTCTACAGCTTCTTCCTGACGGCCCTCATCTACCCGGTGATTCTCCGCTGGACCTGGGGAGGAGGCTGGCTGGCGCAGCTCGAGTTCCCGTTCTCGGACTTCGCCGGGTCGACCATCGTCCACGCCACCGGCGGTTGGGCGGCGATGATGGGAGCACTGATCCTCGGCCCCCGGCTCGGCCGCTACACCAGGGACGGCAAGGTGAGGGCGATTCCCGGTCACTCCATCCCCTTCGTCGTGTTGGGAGCGATGATCCTCTTCATCGGCTGGTTCGGCTTCAATCCCGGATCGGAGCTCGCCGCCGACGAGTTCGTCATGCCCATCGCCCTCAAGACTCTGCTGGCCGCCTCCGCCGGAGCCGTCACGGCCATGTCCGTGAGCTGGATGCGGGACGGCAAGCCCGACGTATCGATCGCCGCCAACGGCCTCCTGGCCGGGCTGGTCGCCATCACCGCCCCGGTCGGGACCGTCGAGACGTGGGCCGCGGTGGTGATCGGGGCCGTCGGTGGCCTGATAGTGGTGTACTCGGTCACCTTCTTCGACCGCCTCAAGATCGACGACCCGGTCGGTGCCATCTCCGTCCACGGGGTGGCCGGGACATTCGGCACGCTCTCCATAGCGTTGTTCGCCCGCTACGACGACGCCTTCCTGGGTCGTGAGAACGCCGGGCTCTTCTACGGAGGTGGGCTGGATCAGTTCTGGACTCAGCTGCTCTTCGTGGCCGTCCACTTCGTCTTCGTGACGATCACCGTCGGCCTCCTCTTCCTGGCGATCAGGGCCACCATCGGGCTGAGGGTGAGCGAGGAAGAAGAACTGGCCGGGCTCGATGTGATGGAGCACGGATCCCCCGGCTACGGCCACGATCCGGGCGTGCCCGGTGTCGAGGGGGTGGGAGCCGGAGCCCCCGCCCACGAACGGGCCTGAGCAGGGGGAGGTGGAGACTGGCATCCTCCGTCATGCCGGTCGGCTGCGCCACCCCAGGACGATCCAGTCCTGGGGGGCGGGCCGCAACCCCCGCCATCACAATGATGCCGAGACACAGAACCACACTGTCGGGCACGTCGACCCGACCCGAAAGGATCCGTCAATGAAGCTGATAATCGCATACATCAAGCCGTTCAAGCTGGAGGAGGTGGGCGACGCCCTCAAGACCGTCGGCGTGTCGGGCATGTCGGTGGGTGACATCTCGGGCTTCGGCCGGCAGTCGGGGCAGAAGGAGGTCTACCGGGGAGCCGAGTACGAGGTGTCGTTCGTGCCGAAGGTGAGGCTCGAGATCCTCGTGCCCGACGACCTCGTGTTGCCGGCCGTGGAGGCCATCGAGACCACCGCCCAGACCGGCGAGATCGGGGACGGCAAGATCGCTGTGGTGGCAGTCGATGACGTCGTGCGCATACGTACCGGTGAGCGGGGTCCGGACGCAGTCTGAAGAACGCCCACTCCGGGACTTCCTCGACCTCCGGGAGTCCCTGAGAGAGCGACGCATCGGCTCGGGTGGGCGAGACGTCTGTCTTGCCTTGACGGCTTCACTCGATGCAGCCGTCGCCTCACTGGCGGCACGATTCGCCCACTCGCACCTGGCGGTGGTGGCCGTCGGCGGGTACGGGCGGTCCGAGCTGAGCCCCTATTCCGATGTCGACCTGATGATCCTTCACGACGCCGAGGATCCTACCGAGGCAGCCCCGGCGGTTTTTCGGCCGCTGTGGGATGCCGGCCTGCGCCTGGGTCATTCCGTGCGCAACGTCCGTCAGGCGGCGAGAGCAGCACGGGACAGGTTCGACACCTACACCACGTTGCTGACGGGGCGGTGTGTCGTCGGTGACGAAGAGCTCTTCGATCGCCTGACCGGCGAGGTTGCCTCCGTTACGAGGGCCCGGCCGTTGCGCCGATACCTCGTGGCGGAGGAGCTCGAGAGGCGGCGTCGCAGCCCGTATCTGGAGATGGCGGTCGACGTGAAGACGGGTCGAGGCGGCCTGCGGACATTGCACGGATTCGAATGGGAGAGGCGCCGGGAAGCGCTGATCGGACGCTTCTCCGCCGAGCCGGACCCGGCAGAGGACGTAGCCCGCGAAACGCTGCTCACGGTTCGCAACGCCCTCCATGTCGCTGCCCGCCGCCGCCAGGACGCATATTCCTTCGATCTGAGGGAAGCTGTCGCCCGATGGCTCGACACCGACGTCTATGAGGTCGGTGAGAGGCTGGTCGATGCGATGCACATCGTCGATCGGCTGGCCAACCGGAGATGGCCCGAGCTCATCGACGACAGTGGCGGGTTGGCTCGGAGGGTGGGGAAGAGGTTGGGGGGCAACGACGAGCCATCCCGTGATCCCGTATCCGCCGAAGAGTTCGCCTCCATCGTTCGTTCAGGTGAGCACGGTCGGCTCACGCTGCAACGCCTGAGGGAGTCTGGTCGCCTCGCCGACATCCTCCCGGAGTGGTACGACCTGGATGCTTGTCCTCAGCTCGCACCCTTTCACGAACATCCGGTCGACGCCCATCTCTGGCGCACCGTCGATGAGATGCAGGCGATCGTGGAAGGCGAGGGCCACTATGCGGCGATAGCCGCCGAGGTGGACGCACCCGACGTGCTCACCCTGGCGGCCTTCCTCCACGACATCGGCAAGGGTCGCGGGGGCGACCACGCCGAAAGGGGGGCGGGGATCGCCCGTTCCTTCTGCACCCGGCTCGGGGTGGATCCGTCGAGCTCGGCGATAGTGGAGGGAGCCGTTCGTCATCATCTGCTTCTCAGCGAGACGGCCACCCGTCGTGACCTCGACGATCCAGCCGTCATTCGCCGGGTCACAGAGACGGTGGGCGACCTCCGGCTGCTCCAGGTCATCTATCTCCTCACCGTGGCCGACTCGAGGGCTACGGGGGCGACCATGTGGAACGACTGGAAAGGGACCCTCGTTCGCACGCTCTTCGTGCGTTGTGCAGCCCTCTTCGAAGCCGACCGCCCGGACGGGTCGGCGGGGGGAACGACCCAGGAGGCGGTCCTCGCTGGGGTCGGGGAGGATCGGGTCATCGGGGTGAGAGCTCACCTGACGGGAATGCCCGACGAGTATCTCCGGAGCACTCCCCGCGAGGAGGTCCTCTGGCATGTCGAGCTCATCGACGGTCTGACGGGTCACTCCCAGCTGGGGGTTCGGTCGGGAGGAGCCGCTGATGTCGCCGTGGTGGTCGGTCCGGGTCGTCGGGACTTCCGGCGTCTCGTGGCGGAGTCGTTCGCTGCGAACGGGATCGATGTCCTGGAAGCGAGGATGACGAGCCGCTCGGATGGGACCATCGTCGACACGTTCCATGTCCGCGACGACCGCACCGCCGGCCACGTTCCATCCTCGAGGTGGGAGCGCGTCAGGGCGGACATCGAAGCAGCATTGGCCGGTGATCTGGACACGGAGTCCATGGTCGCGGCCCGGGCCGAGGCATACGCCTCCGTGACAGCGGTCGGTATCAGACCCGAGGTGACGGTCACCGTCGGCGAGGGTCCGGAAGGGGGGTCGATCACCATCAAGTGCCCGGACCGGATCGGTCGGCTGGCTGGGATCCTGACGGTCCTGGGCGCCTGCGGGCTCGAGATCAGGCTGGCGAAGCTCGACAGCAGAGGAGGGGAAGTCGTGGACACGTTCCACGTTCGTGGGGACGGCCTGCCGCCGGCATCGCCCGAGCGCGAGCAACTGGAGCGACACATAGAAGCCTCCATCAGCATTTGACCCGACGCCGGCGGTAATCGCCTATATAGGCCGTTCCCGAGGCCAGGCGCCTACTCGCCGAGGATCGCCTTTGCTGCGTGGTGGACACCCGAGGAGTGCGTCCAGTTCCTCCACACCGACCGGTGTCCGGATCCTCCGCCCGGCATGGGACCCTGACCTCCTAGGTGAGTAGTGCAGTCACCGGTCGCCGGTTAGCTGTAGCCCTGCGCGCGTCCTTCAGCCCGCGGACCGTGTGCCCTCTGGTGAGGTCGCCTCGCGTGGGGCTTCCTCCCACTCGCTGGGGCTGCGTAGTGCCGCCTCCCGCCCGGTCAGCATCTGGTAGGCAGCCAGCAGCTCGTCGGGGGTGCTGTCGGGGATGGTGAGCAGCCTGAAGATGCGTGTTCCGTCCGGTTCCACCCAGGGGATCAGCCGGCTCTCTTCTTCCACGCCCCAGGCGACGACCTCGGCGGCGTGCTCGGTTGCCCGCTCCGACCATGGAACTTCGTGGTCGTTCCAGACCTCCAGCCCGCGCTGCGCCATGAAATCGGCCTTCAGCTCGGCGCTCACGTTTGCCTCCACCCAGGCGTGAGCCAGCTCGTGGACAAGGGTCTCCCGGTTGGCGTTGCAGATGATCACGACGTGCTTCTCCGGGTCGTAGAGGCCACGATGCCAGCCACATGCCTCTGTGTCGTCATGAAAGACGTATTGAAGCTGGGGAGGCGTTAGCCCGGCTGCGGCGAACCGGCTCTCGCCCCACGCGACGAACCGTTCCTGCTCGGCAGTGAGGTCGGCAACGACTGTGATCTCGTCGTGGAGATGAACCTGCGACGCTTCCTCCAACGTCGAAGGCCTCGGGACGGATGGGCCGATGATCGAATGACCGCCGAACAGCACGAGAGCGGCGAGAAGGCCGGCATGGAGGTTGAGGCGGGACATGGCCCCAACATCCGGCCGGTCGGCTGCCCGGCCGCTGCCATGCGGCTGCTAAAGGATTGCTACGACTGTGCAACCACCCGTCACAGAGACGTGTCGGTGCACGCTCGTCGATCAACGATGTGGGCGGTATCAGCCGCGTTGGCCACTATCCATGCGGATCCAGGTGACGTCGACCCGCACCGAGCTGGTGTCCTCCGATCCGGCTCGGACAGCCTCCACTCGCCAGTTGTCGATGCCCTCGTCGTAGATCAGCGGAAGCCAGCGGTCGCATTGGCGGTTGGCGCCGTCGATGCGGCAGTCGACGAACGACTCCAACACCTGGAACCTGATGCCGCTGGAAGTCACGATGAACACGTCGAGATCTTCGAGCTGGGCCAGGGGCATCGAGATCGAGATATCCAGGGAGTCGTGCTGGGCGGGATCGAAGGCGAGGAGACTCTGGGAGGCCTCGGTGGCACCGGCCTCGAAGGAGAGACGAGCCTCTGAACTCCTGTCTCCGATCGGGGCGGCGGCGGTGATCCCCGAACAGGCCGCAGTGAACATCGCCGCGGCGACAATCAGCGGGAGGCGTGGCATCTCCCCACCGAGCCTACTGCCGCCGACGGCGCTGTGCCGGGAGCGGTACCCGTTGTGTCACCCCCTTTTCAGGATCGGTTGGACGCCCGTTCCGCTACCTTCGAGTGAAGCAACACGAAGGAGATGACCAGCCATGGCGTTGGACAGCACCGGTCGAGCTCATTGGGAGGGCGACCTGTTCACGGGAGGCGGCACCGCTTCGCTCGATACGGGAGCGGCCGGACCGTTCGAGGTCAACTGGAAGGCACGTACCGAAGAGCACGGCGGGGTGACGAGCCCCGAGGAGCTCATCGCAGCCGCACACGCCTCGTGTTTCTCGATGGCCCTCTCCAACGGCCTGGCCCAGGCTGGTCATCCTCCCGCCAGTCTCGATGTGGAAGCGACGGCGACCTTCGTCGCTGGCAGCGGGATCACCCAGATGGTCCTGAAACTGACGGGCGATGTCCCGGGCATGAGCGACGAGGACTTCCAGGCAGCCGCCGAGGCCGCCAAGGAGGGTTGCCCGGTGTCCCAGGCCCTGAAAGGCAACGTCCCCATCACGCTGGAGGCCACCCTCGCCTGAGCCGATCCTCGGTGAACGGATTGCACCGAAGCGGTCGCGAGAATTCCGTTCACAGCAGGGTCTTGCCCTCCGCCCGGGCACCCGCCCGCAGCAGGCAGGCGGCTTCGTGGTCGTCGCCCCCCGGCACCGTCATCAGAGCCGGGTCCTCGATGTCGCACAGTCCCGGGCGGGCGATTGGGCAGCGGGGATGGAAGCGGCAGCCGGGTGGTGGGTTGAGGGGCGAGGGTATCTCGCCTTCGAGGTGCATCCGGGTGCGGGCTCGATCCGGGTCGGGAATGGGGATGGCCGACAGCAACGCCTCCGTGTAGGGGTGAGCAGGCGCCCGGTAGAGCGTGTCGCGGTCTGTCAGCTCGACCACACGTCCCAGATACATCACCGCCACCCGGTCGGATATGTGCTCGACCACCGCCAGGTTGTGGGCGATGAAGAGCAGGGTCAGGTTCAGCTCCGACTGGAGCTCCCGGAGGAGGTTGAGGACCTGCGCCTGCACCGAGACGTCCAGCGCCGAAACCGGCTCGTCGGCCACGACCAGCTTGGGACGCAGGATCAGGGCCCGGGCGATCCCGATCCGCTGCCGTTGACCCCCGGAGAACTCGTGGGGGTATCTGTCGGCGTGGCCGGCTCTCAATCCCACCAGCTCCAGCATCTCCTTCACCCTCGCCCGACGCTCATCCCGGTCGCCGATGCCATGGATGCGGAGGCCCTCGGATATGGAGTTCCCGACCGGGGTGCGGGGATCGAGGGAGCCGAACGGATCCTGGAAGATGATCTGAACCTGCTGATGGAAGCCGGCGAGGTTCCGCCCTCTGAGATGGGTGACATCGCGGCCGTCGAACTCGATCGTGCCCCCGGTGGGCTCGAGGAGCCGGGTGATCATCCTCCCCAACGTCGTCTTCCCGCAGCCCGATTCACCCACCAGGCCAATGGTCTCGCCCCGGACGATGTCGAGGTCAACTCCGGCTACCGCATCCACCGTGGCGACCGTCCGACGCAGGATCCCCCCCTTGACGGGGAACTCCTTGCGTAGATCGTCCAGACGGAGAAGCACATCGGTCACTCGGCACCCTCCTCATAGAGAAAGCACCGCACCTGATGGCCGGGACCGATCTCGAGGAGCTCGGGGTCCCGCTCGGTGCAGGATCGGAGCCCGGCTTCCACCCGGGGTAAGCAGCGGTCGGCGAATCGGCACCCGATCGCCGGGTCGACGAGGGTCGGAACCGTGCCGGGGATCACATCGAGCTGGTCGACGACCTTCCCCAGGACAGGGATGGAGCCGATCAACCCCCTCGTGTAGGGGTGAGCCGGTTCCTTGAACAGGGTGGACACGTCCGCTTCCTCGACGATCTGACCGGCATACATCACCGACACGCGGTCGGCCATCTCGGCGACCACCCCCAGATCATGGGTGATGAGGACCACGGCGGTGTTGAGCTCGTCCTTGAGGTCACGTATGAGGTCGAGTATCTGCGCCTGGATGGTGACGTCGAGCGCGGTGGTGGGCTCGTCGGCGATGAGGAGAGCCGGTTCGCAGGCGAGTGCCATGGCGATCATCACCCTCTGCGCCATGCCGCCCGAGAGCTCATGGGGATAGGCGAGGGCCCGTCGGCCGGGATCGGGAATCCCGACCTTCGACAGGATCTCGATCACCTTCCGTTGCGACTCCTCGTCGTCGAAGTCACGGTGCAGCTCGAACACCTCCGAGATCTGGGCTCCGGCCCGGAACACGGGATTCAAGGCAGATGTGGGCTGTTGGAAGATCATCGACATGCGGTCCCCGCGTAGGCGGGTCAGCTGTCTCTGGCTCATCGTCGTGAGTTCCTGTCCGTCGAAGCGGACCGATCCACCGACGATGCGGCCCGGATAGGGGACGAGGTTCATGATCGACAGGGAGGTCATCGACTTGCCGCAACCCGACTCGCCGACCAGCCCGATCACCTCGCCACGGTCGACGTTCAAGGCGATGCCGTCGACGGCCCGCACCACGCCGTCGCGGGTGAAGAAGAACGACTGCAGGTCGGTCACCTCGAGGAGATGGCCGTCGTTGGGCGCCTCTCGCTGCATCTGCTCGGGGGCATCGACGTGGGTGTCGTGGGTCATTCGTTGAGGCTCGGATCGAGGGCGTCACGCAGCCCGTCTCCCAGCATGTTGAAGCCGAGAACGGTGATGACGATGGCCAGTCCGGGGAAGATCATGAGATGGGGAGCTGTGAAGACCCGGGCGGTCTCGTCGGCGAGCATGCGCCCCCACTCGGGAGTGGGGGGCTGGGCACCCAGACCCAGGAAGCCGAGCGCCGCCGCCTCCAGAATGGCTCCGGCGATGCCGAGGGTTCCCAGCACCACCAGGGGTGTCAGTGCGTTGGGGACGACGCGTGTGACGAGGATCCTGAGCTGTGAGGCGCCCAGCGCCCGGCTGGCTGCCACGTAGTCGAGCTCCTTCACGGACAGGACGGACGCGCGCATGACGCGGGCGTATTGGGGAAGGGTGACGATGGCGATGGCGAGAAGGGTGTTGCGGATTCCGGGACCGAGCACGAAGACGATGGCGATCGCCAGGATCAGCGCCGGGAACCCGAGTACCACGTCCATGATGCGCATGAGGACGTTGTCGACCCACCCTCCGACGTACCCGGCGACGGAGCCGATGATGGTGCCCACCACGATCGCCACGAGCACTGTGGTGAACCCGAGCGGCAGACTCACCCTGGCCCCATGGACGACCCGGCTGAACAGGTCCCGGACGTTGCCGTCGAGACCGAAGAGGTGCTGGCTGCCTTCACAGCCGAGGGCGTTGACACACGGTGGCGCCCAACGGACGGCATCCGGCTCACCGATGAAGTCCTGGCGGGGTGAGTAGGGAGCGATGATCGGGGCGAGCAGGGCGACTGTGACCATGAAGCCGACGAGGACCAGTCCGGTGACGCCGATCTTTCGCCTGAAGAACCGCCTGAGGGCGATTCGCCAGACCGAGCCGGTTTCGCGCAGGAGATCCTCGGGCTCCACCGCCGTCGGGAGATCGGCCTCTATCGATCGCGATGTCATTGCAGCCTCACCCTCGGGTCCAGGTAGCCGTAGGAAATGTCGACTATCAGGTTGATGACGACGTAGGTGGCGGCGATCACCACTGTGAACCCCTGGATGATCGGGAAGTCCCGGTTGCTGATCGATTCGAAGAGGGCCGTTCCGATCCCGGCGAGACCGAAGACCGTTTCGGTCAGGACCGCCCCTCCCAGCAGCGCCCCCAACTGGAGACCTATCACGGTGACCACCGGCAACAGTGCGTTACGGAGCGCATGGTGTCTCACCACTCGTCTCTCCCCGGCCCCTTTCGCCCGTGCCGTCCGGATGTAGTCGCGCTGGAGGACGTCCAGCAGCGCCGAGCGGGTCATGCGGGCCACGATCGCCATGGGGATCGTGGCCAGGGCCATCGTGGGGAGTATCAGGTGACGGATGGCCGCCCACAATGCGTCCCATTGGGCCGATATGAGGGCGTTGACGATCTGCATCCTGGAGATGAAGAACGCTGTCGAGTAGACGACGCCCGACTGGGCCAGCTCCAGGTTCCAGACCTGCCAGAAGGGGGTGGGTCGCATGCCCGCCGGCATTCGCCCCGAGGCCGGCAGGGCGAACGGTGTGTTGCCGAGCACGATCGCTCCCACATAAGCCAACAGCAGCCCCAGCCAGAAGACCGGCATGGACACGCCCACGTTGGCGACTGCCATCGCCCCGATGTCCAAGACCGTGTTGTGGCGCCGAGCGGCCAGGACCCCCAGGGGGACTCCTACGGCCACCGCCAGGACCAGGGCCGACACCGCCAGCTCGAAGGTCACCGGTAGCCGCTCCAGGAGGATGGTGCTGACCGGTCGCGAGAATCGGATGGATTCACCGAAGTCACCTGACACCATGCGTTGGGCGTAGATGCCGAGCTGGATCGGGATCGGCTGGTCGAGGCCGTTCGCCCGGTTGAACCGCTCACACGCCTCGTCGGTCGCCCGTTCCCCCAGTATCGACCGGCAGGGCTCTCCGGGGAGGACGCGCACGAGCACGAACACCACCAGCAGCACTCCGATCAGGACCGGAATGGCAACGAGGGTGCGCCGGGCTATGAATCCAAGCATCTATGTCCTGCATCAGGAGGGGGGTGGCCGCCAGGACGACCACCCCCCTCTCCCGTCTCTTGTGAGGGGTCTCGATCAGCCGCCGGCGTTGATCAGGCCTCCCCACAGGTAGTCGTAGTAGTCGAAGCCGCCGGTGTTGCCAACGTGTAGCGGGTTGGCGGCGTCGATTCCGACTGCCCAGGAGGTGACGACGTCGACGGCGTCCAAGTCGGAGCCGTCATGGAACTGCACGCCCTGACGGATGGTGCAGGTCCACACGGTGCCGTCCTCGTTGGGGTCGCACGACTCGGCCAACGCCGGAACCGGCGTCCCCTCGAGGTCGTAGGCGTAGAGCCCCTCGAGAACCTGCTCACACGCCGACAGGGACTCACCGTCGGTCTCGTCGTGACAGAAGAGCGAGATGGGCTCGGCGTTCTGAACGAACACCAGCGTGTCGCTTCCCGGGTCCATCCGGTGGAACTGGGGCGCACCGAAAGGCGGCACGGCCGCTCCTCCCAGCGCGACCAGGGCCGCATCTGCCGCCGCTCCGTGAGCGACGGGCACCATCGGCACTTCCTGCCTGATGAGGTTGTTCACCTGCTCATAGATCGGGGCGGCCTCGTCCTCGTCGACGATCGCCGCTCCCTCCGACAGGAGCTCCACGATCTGGGGGAATCCGCCTTCGGTGTATTCACCGAACTGGATGTTCCCACCGAAGTGGAAGTCCAGGAAGTTGGTGACATGGGGATAGTCGGCTCCCCAACCCAACAGGTGGATCCCGTCACGCTGACCGGTGGTCGTCGCCTCGATGAATGCCCCGGACTCCATCTCCTCGACGGTGGCGTTGATGCCGAGGTTCGTCTCGAGCTGGCTGGCGACCTCCTGGGCCACCGTGCCCGGCTCCGGCAGGTACACGCGGAACACGTCACGGTAGGAGACCACCGTGTCGAACCCGTCGGGGTAACCGGCCTCGGCCAGCAGGTCCCGAGCCGCCTCCGCATCGAACTCGTACCAGTCCTCGCCCTGGCAACCGTTGGGGATGCTGCATGGCGTGAAGTGGGTCGGCACCTCTGATCCGGCGGGATAGAAGTTGTCGATGATTCGCTGACGGTCGATACCCATCGCCACGGCCTGCCGGACCCGCACGTCGTCGAAGGGGGGATGGGTGTTGGTCAGGCCCAGGTAGAAGACGTTGGGGTTCTCGTCCTCGAGGATCTGGAAGTTCTCGTCGTTCTCGATCGTGTCGTAGTCGCTGGCAGCCAGGTTGGTTATGTAGTGGGCGCTTCCCGACTGGAGCTCGAGGATGCGCGACGTGCTCTCGGCGGCCCAGCGGAACACCAGGGTCTCGAAAGCGGGCGCCTCACCCCAGTAGTTGTCGTTGCGGCTGAACACGACCTCCGAGCCACGGTCCCACGCCTCGATCTGGAAGGGGCCGGTGCCGATGGGGTTCTCCAGCGGAGCTCCACCGGTGGCCTCCAGATGCTCGGCCGGCTGCACCGCGAACGGCACGAACGCCATCTTGGCCAGGAAAGCGGGGTCGGGGGAGCACAGGGTGAATACCACCTCGTGGGACCCGGTCGCCTCGATCGAAGAGATCTTGCCGCCGTAGTCGCAGCTCTCGGCTGCTACCGAGGCGAGCGCCCCGTCGTCCATGGGTTCGGTGGTGTCGGGCGTGTCGTCGGGGGCTTCCGTCTCCGGAGGCGCCTCGGTCGTGTCCGGCGTGTCGGCAGCGGTGGTGTCGGCAGGCTCGTCACCACCACAGGCGGCGATCACCATCCCCAGGACGGCCACCAAGGCCAACCATCTCATTCGTCTCATTCTTCCTCCTGTTGTAATCCGTCCCGGCTGTCCGGGATCGGCCACGACACGGTACTCGCTCCCGGGCGCTGATGCAGATACGCATGGGCTCTCTAGTTGCGCCCGAAGCGGTCGAAAGGCCCATCGAAGGAGACCCCCATCTCGTCGGCCAGTTCGATCACCGCGTCCTGTCGCAGCGACGTCGGCGACGGCCACGGGTCCGGCTCAGCCACCCTCGAGCGGGCGTTGGCGATGGTCCAGCGACGAGGGTCGGTGTCGTCGAGCTCTTCCCATGCGATGGGCATGGCGACGGGAGCCCCGGATCGTGGTCGCAGCGACCACGGCGAAACCACCGACTGTGCCGACCGGTTGCGCAGCCAGTCGACGAAGACCCGTCCCCGTCGATTCTTCTTGAGGAATTCGGTGGTGGCCTCGTCCGGAGTGCGCTCGGCGATGATCCCGGCGAGCAGGCGGGAGAGATCACCCACCTCGGCGTAGGTCTGTTCCGGCCGGATCGGCGCCACCACGTGGTAGCCGGATGATCCGGTCGTCATGAGTCCCGGCTCCAGTCCGACCTCTTCCATCACGGCTTTGGCCGTCAGCGCCGTCGAGCGGGGCGGCTGTCCGCCGTCGGGTGGGTCCATATCGAGGATCAGGCGATCGGGACGTTCGAGGTCGGGGAGGCGGGCCGTCCAGATGTGGAAGGTGATCGTTCCCTGATTGGCCAGATAGGTGAGATCCTCGGGAGAGTCACACAGGGAATGGTTGGTGGTGCCCCCCTCCTTGGGGACCTCGATCCTCTGGATCGAGTCCGGGAAATGCTTGGAAGCGTTCTTCTGCATGAAGCCGTTCTCGCCGATCCCGTTGGGGAAGCGTTGCAACGTCAGGGGCCGACCCGCCATGTGAGGGACCATGACGTCGGCCACCTCCTCGTAGTAGCCGACGACGTCTGCCTTGGTGAGTCCGTCTTCGGGGAACAGCACCTTCCCGGGATTGGTGACCTCCACCCGCTCATGGTGGCACCCTTCACCCGTTTTCGCGCATCGAATGCGCGCTATAGCGCGCATTCGATGCGCGAAAAC
>CAZTXD010000048.1:19229-23311 GCA_964617995.1 uncultured Acidimicrobiaceae bacterium | reverse complement strand
GGGGTGGTCTCAGATCGGCCTTGCATCATCCTCTCCCGGATGGTGTTGCTGGTGGGGGGCCAGGGGATCATCTCCCAGTACTGCACCTCGCTCGGTCGCTTCCTGATGCAGGCGGGCGAGCTTGGCGTTGGCCAGACGGGCCAGCAGGATCAGGGCTTCAACCGGGAGACCGAGCCGTTCCGCGATCACCGTGTCTTCCAGCCCCTGACCCTTCAGCACCAGAAACTCGGCATACGTGCGCGGGAGTCGATCCAGGTTTTCGTCCATTGGAGCACTGTGTCATGCCGGTGGCTCGCGCACATGAGCACCGTGTACTCATTTCAACCCCGCGCGAGTCGAAATGTCCGAGTTCGGAGGTTGAGAGCCAGACCGGACTGATCTAGAGACATTCTCCGCCGCGGAATGTCGTCGGAGCGTGATCGGCCGCGTCACCAACCTCAGCCGAAAACCAGCTCCTCGTGCCGAGGAAAGGTCCCCCTGCGCGAGAAGCGAAGCGATCCGTCATCGCTGCCTGGATTTGAGCATCCATTACTCATGACAAGACCCGTCACTCTGCTGACACTGATGCCTGACCGGCTCATCCCATCCGAAGGGTTCGACAGGGAGGCAGATAGTGCTCAAGCGCATACGTTCGAAAAAGGAAGCGACGACACTGCATCGGCTGCTCTCGGTTACGGCCGCGGCCGCCTTGCTGGTCGGAGTGGTGGGTGTAGCACAGGCGTCAGCACCCACGGCCGCCACCGGAACCGGCGCCCAGAGCGCGATAAGCAGCCTCGAAGTTCGGATGGCGGGTCCGAACACGATTCTGGAGCAGACGTCGGCGGGAATGCTCAACGGAACCCTGACCGGAACCACCGAGGACAGTTTCACGGCCGTGATCCATCCCAACGGGAACTTCAATGCACACGGCACCGTCACCTGCGAGTGCACAGTGGACGGCAAGTCAGGCGTCCTCGAGTTCGTGTCGACCAATACGGGCGAAGTGATCGACGGTGTTCCCACGTTCGCGGGCCGCTTTGTGATCAAGGGAGGAACCGGCGAGCTCTCAGGTCTGCAAGGTGTTCTCGAGTTTGAGGGCACAGTCGACCTTGCGACCGGGCTCAACACGATCACCTACTCGGGCCAGATCCACTCCCATCCGTGACCGAATTCTGGTGGAGCAACGTTGACCACGGTTCATTGTCAGAGACGATACTGGAGGCATTGCGAGTGTTCGGCAACAGACGCAGAAGGGCCGGGAGGATCACACCCGCATGATCACAGCCCGGTTGGTCGGCCAACGACATGAGCGGAGCGGGATGCGAACCACACGACGGCTACTTGTCGTGATCGCTGCTCTATCTGTGACGGTCGCCGGTGCGGCGCCGGCGACGGGCAACGTCCGTATCGACGACGACCAGATCCCTGCCTACGCCCGCATCGCGGCGGGTCCGGTCACGGGCGGAGTCGAAGAAGTCTTCCACACCGACGAGTGGGCGGTGATCCCTTTCTACCGTCCACCCGGGTGCGTCCCGAGCGGCTTCAACCTGCTCGACTTCTTCGACATCCCTGCCGTCTTCGGTTGTCAGCCACAGACCGTGAAGACGGCGACCATCTGGCGCAACGGCCCCGGCATCGACGCGGCGCCGATCCTCGCCAAGAGTAAGGGTCTGGGGGCGATGCCGGTGTGGTTCGCGAGCTGGCCCGAGCTGGAGGCTGCCATCGCCGATGGGGTCCTGACTATCGTCGAGTTGGAGAGCCTTTCGTCCCTGGAGAAGGGCACCGCCAGTTTCTATACCGAGACACTGCAGCCGACGCAGGCAGCTCAGGTCCCACTCACCGTCTTTGTCGCTCGAGGAGACCTAGAGGACGGTCGCTCCTTCCAGGCACAGGCGACGCGCAGCGGCGGAGTCGGCGGACTCACCCATGTGCGGATTGCCTTCGACACTCCAGAATGAGGACTCCGGATCTGCCCTGATCGAGTCGCCGGGCGGGTCTTTAGCGCCTGGAATTTTTGGCGAGTTTCTGGCAAACAACCGGGTCCTCCTCACCAACGTTTTGCCTGGTCAGAGCGATTTTGTGGCGTCTTGGGATGAGCTTGGGAAGCTCGTGTTCTACCATTGAACTACACCCGCGGGAGGGATCATTCTAGCTGTTGGGGCGCGTGACAGGTCGACGCGATCGATGGGACTTCACGCCGGTCCGGCAGCCGGGAACGGCGATGTCACTTCGTCGAGGGCGACGCTTCTCTCCTCCGCGGCAGCCTGGGTGGTAGTTCATCTCAGGGCTGTATCCCCGGGCATCTGGGGGTTGGAACCCTGGGTTTCCCAACGGCGGGCGTTCGAAGCGAGCAATGGGCTGGGGCACTGATCCGGGTGGCTCCCGGGGCGGGCGAAGCGAGATCTGTGGCCATCATGGTCACGACACCGCTCGAGGACCGCCGGCTTCGTAACGACCTCGTAGCGTTGGCATGACAGTGTCGCCGACGGTCATGGCTCCAGGTATGTCGGACTCACGTACGATCCTTCGCCGGCCGATCGCCGGGTCGGTCGGCTTGATCCGCAATGTTGCGGACCGTCTTCCGCTGGGCAACCTTCGGGCTGATGGGCGGCGGGCAACTGGATATCCCTACGACGGGGGAGCGGCCCCATGAATGGCCGAGGGATCGCGACGGCCCTGTTCGTGGTGGCGACTGCCATGTACGTGGCGGGGGTAGCGCTGGTAGCGCTGGCCGGGGAGCCGTTCACACTCAACGAGCTGTTGCTGCCCGTCGTCTACGCCTTCGCCGTGGTCGGGTTCCTCATCGCCCGCAACCGGCCCGGCAACGCCATCGCCTGGATCTGTCTCGGCATCGGCCTGGTGTGGGGCCTGGAAGCGACGCTCACGGGCGCAGTCGTCTACGGGCTGGCTCGACCCGGGTCGGTGCCTTCGCCCGAGGCACTGGCCGCCATCGGCATCCCCCTGTGGATTCCCGGCATCTTCGGCGTGGGCACCTTCGTCTTCATGTTCTTCCCCGACGGACGACTGCCGTCACCCCGGTGGCGATGGCTCCCCTGGACGGCAGGTACCGGCATCGCCCTCACCTATCTCCTCACGGTGCTCTCCGAGCCCGAGACATACGGCTACGGGCGCCCCGCCATCGAGAACCCCTTCGCAACGCTCCTGGGACCGTGGCTGGATGCCGGAGGTCTCCTCGTCGACATCGTCGATATCTCACTCTTCGCCGGGATATTCGGTGCGATCGGCGCTTCCATCACGGCGCTGGTGGTGCGCTACCGGAGGTCCCGGGGCATCGAGAGGCAGCAGCTCAAGTGGCTGGTCACCGCCGGATCCACCGCCGTTGTCCTGCAGGTCATCTCCATATTCCTCGTCGACTACCTCGGGGAGAACGTGGGGCTCGTAGCCGGCATGTTCTTCATTCTGATCCCCATCTCGATCGGCATAGCGGTGCTTCGCTACCGCCTCTACGACATCGACCGGCTGCTCAGCCGCACTGTGAGCTATGCGCTGGTGGTGGGATCCCTGGCAGCCGTGTTCGGCTCTGTGACCATCGGCCTGCCTCAACTGCTCGGGCTGGCGGGAGACTCGCCCCTGTTGGTGGCGGGTGCCACGCTGGTCGCAGCCGCTCTGTTCAACCCGCTGCGACGACGGGTCCAGGCCCGGGTCGACCGGCGCTTCAACCGGGCCCGCTATGACGCCCAGCAGGAGATCGACCGCTTCGCTGAGCGCCTCCGCGGCGACCTCGATCTCGACGACCTGACCGACGAGGTCGTAGCCGTGGTGGGAAAGACCATGCAGCCGAGCACTGCGTCGGTGTGGATCAGCGGACGAACCTGATGAGCGTCCGATGGCGGAGCTGGCTGCTGGCGCTCTGGGCCGCCTCGGTCGTGGGCGTCCTCGCCCTCAACCTGGTGCTCCCGCCGCCCGACCTGGAAGATGCCTGGCAGTGGGTGGGCGGCATGATGGGGGGTTGAACCCAGGGTTGCAGCCACCGCATGCGGGGGGTTGGGGCCCTCGGTTCAGGTGGAGTGGGGGGTGGGTTGAGCCCTGGGTTGCAGCCACCGCATACCGGGGGTTGGGGCCCTCGGTTCTCTGCACCACCA
>CAZTXD010000048.1:0-19129 GCA_964617995.1 uncultured Acidimicrobiaceae bacterium | reverse complement strand
TGGGTTGCAGCCACCGCATACCGGGGGTTGGGGCCCTCGGTTCTCTGCACCACCACACGGATCGCCGACCGCCATCACACTCCCGGAGATGACGAGGCGTCGACTGGAGTTCTCACGGAGGGGGTTCGTCTCTTCGCCGAGGTCCACTCGGAACCCGACGCCCGGGAACCCGAGATATGGCTCCTCCCGCAATGGTGAGAGCGGACGTATACGGTGGGCCGGTGCGCACCCCTAGGAGCCGATGACCGACTGGATCGACGAGCGATTGGGGTTGTCCCCGATAGTCCAGGAACGGCTCCTGGCATCTGTCCTCGCCTTGGCGGCCATTGTCGCTCTCCGTTGGCTGGTGCTGCGTTCTCTCCGGCGACGAATGGAGGATCCGGGAGCCCTCTACCGGGTGCGCAAGACGATCGGATACATCACATCGGCGGTCGTCGTCATCGTGCTGAGTGCCATCTGGGCGGCCGGCTTTCGCAATCTCGCCACCTACTTCGGTCTTCTCTCAGCCGGTGTCGCCATCGCCCTGTCGGATCTCCTCAAGAACCTGGCGGGATGGATATACCTGGCGCTACGTCGTCCATTCTGGCTCGGTGACCGCATCGAGGTCGGCGAGCACGCCGGCGACGTCATCGACGTGAGAGCGTTCCGGTTCACGATCCTCGAGATAGGCAATTGGGTCGACGCCGACCAGTCGACGGGGAGGATCATCCACGTGCCCAACGGCAAGATCTTCACCGAGGCAGTCGCCAATTTCACTCAGGGCTTCGAGTTCATCTGGCATGAGATTCCCGTGATGGTGACGTTCGAGTCGGATTGGGAGCGGGCTGAGGAGATCGTCAAGACGGTGCTCGACGAGCACAACCCCGAGGCCCGGTCCGCAGAAGCAGCCGAGAAGATCCGCCGGGCCGCTCGGGCGTATCTGATCCAGTACACCCATTTGACGCCCACCGTCTATGTGACGGTGAAGGAGAGCGGCGTCCTTATTACGGGGCGGCTGATGGTTCCCGCTCGGCAACGGCGGAGTGTGGAACAGGAGATATGGAGAGGCATCCTCAGGGCGTTCGCCGCCGAGCCGAACGTGGAGCTGGCCTACCCGACCGTTCGTCACTACCTGCGCGACCCGGTCCGTCTGGAGCGACCGGGCGCCGACCGCGATCGCTAGACGCAGGCGAGGCTTCCACCCCTCACGCGCCGCGGTAGTGGTGTAGCTTTGGAAGGGGTCACGGTGAGAAGTGGCCTCACAGAGAAGGGGACCTAGGAGGGATCGTATGATGCGAAGACGACTTATCTCTGTACTCGCGGCCGCGTTGGCGGTGAGTTTGTTGGCCCCGGGAGCGTGGGCTCATCATCCGGAAGGAGACGACCACCTGGAACGGCCGGATCCCAACGCCGACCTGATGGCGCATGACCTGGCCACGCAGGCCGACGTCATCAGCGACGGGCCGTTCGCAAAGGTGACCAAGAACCTGGCGCTGCGTGGTCGCGGCGAGCGACTGGTAGCCGGTGCAACCACCGATGTGTGGGCGCACAACGGCTTCGCCTACACGGGGACGTTCAACAGCCCCTGCCCGCCCGATCCCGAGGCCGGCGTCTGGGTGTGGGACGTCCGCAACAAGAACAGGCCCGCATTCGTGACGGTCATCGAGTCTGAGCCCGGCGACCGGACTAACGACGTCAAGGTGGCAACGATGAACTCGGGCGACGTGCTGGTCATGTCCAACGAGGCATGCGCCGGCGGTGACGGAGGCTTCGAGATCTTCGACGTCGACGACCCGACCAACCCGGTGAAGCTGGCCTCGGTCACCATCGACGAGCTCAACCCCATTTCCGACGCCCTGTTCGGCGGGCTCGCAAACGTCGGTGTCCACAATCTGTTCCTGTTCACCCAGGGCGATCGGGACTACGTCAGCGCCGTGTCGGAGGGCGCCTTCGACAACTTCCGGGTGTACGACATAACCGATCCGACCAACCCGGTTCTGGTGGCAGCTTGGGGAGCGGAGGAGCTCTTCGACCCCGGCGTCGGCGATCTGGAGGACATAACCGATCCGGACCAGGTCGACCGAGTCCTCGCCGCCGCACTGTGGCTGCTGGACGGGTTCGGAGCGTCGGCGAATCGCTTCCTGCATGACATCACCGTCGACGCCACCGGCAACCTGGCATACCTGTCCAATTGGGACGCCGGGCTGGTGCTGCTGGACGTCTCAGGCCTGGCGGATCTCGACACGATCCACATACCCAACGATCGGGTTGTCTCCGTGGCGCTCGATCCGGACAACGGATCCCGTGACGGCGAGGTGAACAGCCACGCCGCCTGGCCGAGCGAAGACGGTTCGATCGTGGTGGAGACCGAAGAGGACTTCGCCGCCTGGGTGACCGTGACTCCACCCGGCAACCTTACGTTCGGGGAGGGCGATCCACCCACCCCGCTGCCCGGGGTGGCGATCGCCACCAACGCCGGCGACGACTTCGAGGCGAACCAGACCGGCAACACCGCCACGGTGGATGCCTCCAGCGTGACGGTGACGGACGGGCCCCTGGCCGGGAACACCTATCCGGCGGTGGAGCTCTCGGGCGACCAGCCCAAGTTCGCCGACACCGGACCGATCACGGCGGAAGCGGTGTGGATCGGAAGGGCATGCTCCGACGATCCCGACAACGACAACATCCCGCCGGGTGGTGATCCGATCCTCAACGAGGAGGACGTCGAGGGCAACATCGCCATCGTCCGGCGAGGGGAATGCACGTTCCGGGAGAAGAACTTCAACGCCGCGGCGGCAGGAGCGGTGGCGATCGTGATCGCCAACAACCTGACCGATGACTCACCGTGGGGTGGGATCCGGATCTGGGACTACTCCGATCCAGCCAACCCGGTGCTGGCGTCGCTGTTCGACACAACCTGCAGCGCCTCGCCGAGCCCGATCCCCGAGTGTGATCCGTTGGGTACCTACTCGGTGCACAACGTGATCGTCGAGACCAGAGGGAACAAGGTCTTCGCCTACGTCTCGTGGTACTGGGACGGGATGCTGGTGCTGGACGTGACCGATCCCTACAACCCCGTGGAAGTCGCCAGATACTTCGACAACTCCGAGGAGTTCCTGGCCTCGAACGGTGGTAACCCCCACGACTTCTGGGGTGTGTACAAGGAGCCGAAGTCGCCCTGGATCTACGGATCCGACCGCAACGGCGGCCTCTACATATTCCAGGAGCTGGGGAAGGGTTCGGGCTGACCGGAAGCCGACGACAGACGACGGGGTGGCCAAGTGGCCACCCCGTCCGCGTGTGGGCCGAGAGGGAGCGGTCGGAAGTCAGGTCCCGAAGACCGACACGGCTCCCCAGATGGTCATGAGCGCACCCACCGTTCCCAGGAACCACACCCGGCCGGGGCGGAACTCGCCCTCCACCCCCTCGGGGCGCTCGCCCCGGCGATGCTTGCGCCACGCCAGGCCGTTGCCGATCACCAGCGCCAGGCCCAAGCCCAGCACCAGTTCGGCGAAGATGTCGTCGAGGCCGAGGAGGTCGGTCACGGGCGGGACGGTAGCGTTCGCCTAGTGAGGTCGGGGACCGTACGATTCCGGCGATGACGACTGCTCCTCCCCGGGACGCCGCCGCCTTTTTCGACCTCGACCGAACACTCATCGCCGGTGCCTCCACGTTCGTGTTCGGGTGGGTGGCCTGGCGGCGGGGCCTGGTGGGCACCACCGAGCTCCTCGGGGACGCCGTCGATGCTTTGTCGTTTCGGCTGACCGGCGGAAGCGACGAGCAGCCCGACATGGTCAGAGACCGCATCCTCGCCGCCGTCAAGGGCCGGCACCGGGAGGAACTGACGGCGCTCAACGACGACCTGCTCCCCCGGTTGCTCAAGTCGGTGCGTCCGGAGACCCGCCAGGTCGTCGAGCGGCACCACGAGGCGGGACGCGACACCTACATCGTGTCCGCTTCCCCGATCGAGATCGTGGAGCCGCTCGCCTCGGCCCTGGGGATGACCGGGGCGATCGCCACCGAATCGGAGGTGGTCGACGGCCTCTACACCGGCCGGCTCCTGTCGGAGTTCTGCTACGGGCCGGGAAAGGTCCGTCGTGTCCGGGCCCTGGTCGAGGAGAAGGGCTACGACCTGCGTCTCTGCTACGCCTACTCGGATTCCAGGAGCGACCTCCCGTTGCTGGAGCTGGTGGGCCACCCGGTGGCAGTGAACCCCGACGGGATCCTCCGCCGGACCGCCCGTTCCCGGAACTGGCCCATGGTCCACTTTGCCCGCAAGGCCAAGATCACCGCCACCGCGGTGGGCTCGTCGCTGGCGGCGGCGGGCATGGGCGCTGGTCTCTACGCACTGGGTCGGGTCCACGGCAGACGGGCCCGGGCATGAACGTCGATTTTCACGACCTGTCGGTGTTCACCCGCGACGGGGTCGGCGGGAATCCCCTGGCTGTGATCCCCTTCGGCTCCGTCCCTTCCAGCCACTGGCAGGAGGTGGCGACCGCCATCGGCTACTCCGAGACCGTGTTCGTGGAAGCGGGCGAGCCGGCCACCGTCCACATCTACACCCCCGGCGGGCGGATCCCCTTCGCCGGCCACCCGCTGGTCGGCACTGCCCACACGCTGGAGGGAACGAGCCGCATCCGCTACGACACCGGCGTAGCCGACATCACAAAGGAAGGCGAGGTCGTGTCGGTTACCGTCATCAGCGACGGCGAGATCCGGGAAGCCGCGGTGCCCCCGTTCGGTATGAAGGCGTCGACGGTGGGGATGCCGCTGCCCTACCTGGTGGTGGAGGCTCCCGACGTCGCCACAGTCTCCGGTCTCCAGGTCGACGATGTCGCCCACCTGGGTGGGGAGGTCTACGTGTGGGCATGGGACGAGGCGCAGCGGACGGTCCGTGCCCGCTTCTTCGCTCCCACTGTCGGGGTGCCCGAAGATCCCGCCACGGGCAGCGCGGCGGTAGCCCTGGCCCGGGTGATGGGAGCACCCACCGGCGACTTGCTCATCCGCCAGGGCGAGGAGATGGGTAAGCCGTCGGAGATCAGACTGGCCTGGGATACCACCCGAGTGACGATCGGCGGCACCGTGGCCGACCTGGGCAGCTCGTCGATCGAGATCTGAGTCCTCCAGGAGCGGGCCGGGCGCGGCGACCCGGGACACGCCCCGATAGTCTGGCGGGCATGTGCTCTCAGGGATCACCCCGCCACGACCCGAACAGCGGGAAACGCGCCGCTCATGGCTGAGGCGTCGGCACCGGCCTCGTCGGCCAATCTCGGCCCCGGCTTCGACGTCATGGCCCTGGCGTTGGGTCTTCGCTGCCGGGTGGTAGCCGACGTGTCGGATGCATGGTCGATCGATCACGGCGAGGGCCAGCATCCCGACTCCGATGCCGACGACGCTGTGCTGGCCGCCGCCCGGACGGCGGTGGGGGAGAGCACGGCCCTTTCGCTGAAGGTGGACAACGAGATCCCCATCGGCCGGGGTCTGGGATCCTCGGCGGCCGCCCTGGCCGCGGGGGCGGCGGCCGCCCTCGCCGCCACGTCGGCGGAGGTGGAGCCCCACCACGTCTATGACATGGTGGCCTCCATCGAAGGACATCCCGACAACGCGGCCGCGGCCGTCTACGGAGGTCTCGTCCTGGTTCCGGCGGAGGGCAGGCCGATCCGGCTGCCGATCCACCCCGGGGTGCGTCCCGTGGTGGCGGTGCCGCGACAGGTGTATCTGACCGCCGAAGCCCGTCGTGTCGTTCCGGCGAGCGTCGATCGGGACGTGGCGGTCCGCACGGCCTCGCGGGCGGCCGCCCTCATGGCCGGGTTCCTCACCGGCGACGCCGAGTTGTTCCGTGCCGCCCACGGCGACGAGATCCACGAGATGCCCCGGTCACGGTTCCGGCCGGCCACCGCCGAGCTGGTCCAGAGAGCCCGGGACGCCGGGGCCCTACACGCCGCCTGGTCGGGTTCGGGCCCGTCGGTCGTGGCCATCGTCGACTCCGAGTCGGAACGACGGGTCGCCGCGGCCCTGTCGATGCCCGAGATGAGCGTGATGGTCCTCGATGTGGCGGCAAGGGGCCTGGAGGTGTCGGCTTGACCTAAACTCCGCACCCCACCAAGCTTATGGTGAGTTCCCCCCGAGTCCGGAGTGTCCATGGGATCACTGGTCAAGAAACGACGTAAGAAGATGTCCAAGCACAAGTATCGCAAGCGACTGAAGGCCAACCGCCACAAGCGTAAGTGATGCTCTTGTCGGGTCGGCCGCGTCCGACCCGGAAGCACTCCTCATCAGACGTCGCGTAGATAGCGTTCGATTTCCTCGACCAGGTCGTCGCCCCTCTCCCCCGACACCATCCCCTCGGCTTCCAGCTCCCGCACGTATTCGGCCAGCTCCTCGGATTCCACCACGGCGGCGTCGATCGTCGCCCGGAACTCGGCGGAGCGGCGCTGGAGAGGGGTCATGTCGATGGCGAGGCCGACGATCTCGCAGGCCTTGGTGATCAACGCCTCCACGCCGGGCGGATACGCCTGATTCGAGAGGTAATGGGGCACCGCTGCCCACAGGCTCACCGTTTCGATCCGGTGGTTCGCCAGGGCCTGGTTGATCACCCCGACGATGCCCGTCGGCCCTTCGTAACGGGACGGGAGAAGGCCGTGGGCGGCCACCATCCCCGTCGAGGACGACGAGCCCACCACCGGCACGGGCAGCGTGTGAGCCACCTGGCCGACGAACGCTCCCATGGTGACGGCCGTTCCCACCCCCAGCTCGACCAGGGCGTTGCACAACTCGTTGACGAACCGCTTCCAGTTGTAGTTGGGCTCCTCGCCCATCACGACGACAACGTCCCGCTCCGGCAGGCGGACCACGAGGACCTCGGTCGTCGGCCAGGAGATGGAGCGGACTCCTTCGTCGTCGAGGGCCACGACCGGCCTGTTCACCTGGAAGTCGAAGAAGGGGTCGGGTTCGAAACGTCCAATCGTCTCGGCCTCGTGCTCGGCGATCAGGTAGCGAGCGGCGTCGCTGGATGACTCACCGGCGTCGCCCCACCCGCTGAACGCCAGGAGGGCGATCGGGTTTCTGAGCTGGGGGCGGCTCATCCACTCGAAGGTCGTCATGAACCTTCAACCTACACGCCCCGTCGGTGTATTCGAGTGGCCGTCGCCCTGGGGAGCGGGCCACCCGACCAACGCACCGCCGCATACGTGGCGCATCGGGAGCTCTAGAGTGCGACGTTCATGACTTGGTGGGTGGTGACCGGCGGTATCGGCTCGGGGAAGAGCACCGTGACCCGCCTCGCTTCGGCGGCCGGGTTCGCCACCATCGACGCCGACCTCGTCGGCCACGATGTGCTGGCCGGGCCGGCACGGGCGGCGGTGGGGCGGCGATGGCCGGAGGTGATGATGGAAGGCCACGTCGACCGCAAGGCCCTGGGGGCGATCGTGTTCTCCGACCGCCCCCAGTTGAAGGAGCTGGAGGCGATGATCCATCCCCTGATCTCCGAGGAGCTGCGTTACCGGATGGCGTCTTCCACCCGGGGGGTGCTGGAGCTGTCGGTGCCCATTCCGCTGGCGGGAGACCTTCCCACGGTGGTGGTGGATGCTCCCGACGAGATAAGGAGGCAACGACTCCGGGAGCGCGGCTTGAGCGAGGAGGCGATCGACAACCGGATGGCCAATCAGCCCACACGCTCCGAGTGGCTGGAGATGGCGACGGTGGTGATAGATAACTCCGGCTCGCCCGACGACCTGCATCGGGCCGTCACCCGGTGGCTACGCCACATCTCCGCCCCCGACGGCGTCTAGGCGGCGAAGCGGCGTAGACGCAGGCTGTTGGTCACCACCGACACCGACGAGAAGGCCATGGCGGCGGCGGCGATCACGGGGTCGAGCAGGCCGAGAGCGGCCAGCGGGATGGCGGCCACGTTGTAGACGAAGGCCCAGAAGAGGTTCTGGCGGATGGTGCCGAAGGTTCGCGACGCCAGATCGAGGGCGGTGGGCACCAAGGACAGGTCCGACGACATCAGGACCACGCCTCCGGACTCGATGGCGACGTCGGTGCCCGTTCCGACGGCGATGCCCAGATCGGCGGCCGTGAGGGCGGGAGCGTCGTTGACTCCGTCACCCACGAACGCCACGGTCATCCCTTCCGCTTGCAGCCGGTCGACCTCGGCGGCCTTGTCTCCCGGGAGCACATCGGAGACCACCCGGGTGACTCCCAGGTCGTGTGCCACCGCGGTTGCCGTTCGCTGGTTGTCGCCGGTGATGAGGGCGGTGTCGACGCCGTCAGCGTGGAGACGGCCCACAGTGCTGCGTGCTTCCGGTCGGAGCGTGTCGGCCACGGCCAGGACACCCCGGACCTCGCCTTCCCAGCCCGCCAGGAACGCCGTCTTGGCCTCTGATTCGAGGCGGTCGGCCTCTTCCTGCCAGCGAGGGGGGATCACAAGACCCTCGTCGGCGGCCAGCTTCGGCTTGCCCACCACCACCCTCACGCCGTCGACGGTACCGGTGGCACCCATCCCGGCCCGGGATTCGGCTTCCACCGAGATGTTCAGCTCCACTCCGCGCGCTTCGGCCCCGTCGGCGACGGCCCGGCCGATGGGATGTCCCGACGACGCTTCGATGGACCCGGTGAGATACAGGAACCGCTCCGGGTCCTCGTCGGTGCCGACGTCGGTGAGGGTCATCACGCCGGTGGTGAGGGTGCCGGTCTTGTCGAACAGGATCATGTCGACGTCGTGGGCTCGCTCGAACACGTCGGGGGTCTTGAAAAGCGCACCCAGCTCGGCGCCTCGCCCGCTCCCGACCATGATGGCGGTGGGGGTGGCGAGGCCGAGGGCGCAGGGGCAGGCGATTATCAGCACCGCCACCGATGCCCGCATCGCCTCGGAGACCTCGTTGCCTCCCAGCAGCCACACGCCGGCCGTGACGGCGGCGATCACGATCACGGTGGGCACGAACACGGCCGAGATGCGATCCACCAGCATCTGGACGGGAGCCTTGGCGGCCTGTGCGTCCTCCACCAGCTTCACGATCCGGGCGAGAGCGGTGTCGGAGCCCACCCTCGATGCCCGCACCAGAAGCCGGCCGCCCTGGTTGACGGTGGCTCCGATCACCTCATCGCCGGGTTGACGCTCGACGGGCAGAGATTCCCCCGTCAGCATCGACTCGTCGAGGGAGCTCGATCCCTCCACGATCACCCCGTCGGTGGGCAGCTTCTCTCCCGGGTGCACGATCATCAGGTCTCCCGGCACGAGGGAGTCGACGTCGACGAGCTGCTCGCGCCCGTCGACCAGCAGCCGCGCCCGGCGCGCTCCCAGCTCGGCCAGGCGCTGGATGGACGTCGATGCCCTTCCCTTGGCCCGAGCCTCCAGGGCCCGGCCCAGTGTGATCAGCGTCACGATCATGGCGGCCGTCTCGAAGAAGGGCGGCAGCGATACGGCGATGGCCCAGATCGAGTAGAGGTAGGCGACGAGCGAGCCCATCGAGATGAGCGTGTCCATGCTCGCCGTCCACAGCCTGAGCTGGCGTAGGGCGGTGCGGTGGAACTGGGATCCCGCCCACAGCACGACCGGCGTCGCCAGCGCCCACTGGGTGAGCCGGCTCCACAGTTCGTCGGGCCCGGCCATCGCCAGGATCATCACCGGCAGCGAGAACGCCGCCGCCACCCAAAAGCGCCGCCACGCCGTCCTCTCCTCCCGACCGTACGCCTCGGTGAGGCTGTGGCTCTCGTCGCCGGCCCGGCGAACGCTCAGGTCGTAGCCGATCGCTTTCACCGCCGCGGTGAGCTCCTCGGGATCGACGTGGTCGGTCGCCCGGACCGTCGCCTTCCGACCCGCCAGGTTGACCGAGACTGCGTCGACACCGTCCTGGCGGCCGAGAACCCGTTCGATGCGGTTGGCACAAGACGCGCAGGTCATCCCGTCGACGTCGAAGGTGAGGACGTCGGGCCGTGGGAGGGCGTCGGTGCCGGTCACGTCAGCTCCGATCGGCTACCTCGTAGCCCAGGGCCTCGATGGCGGCGGTGATCTCCTCCAGGCCGACGCTGGTGTCCTGGTAGGAGAGGCTGACGGTGCGGGGCTCGATGTCGACGGTGACCGCCTCGACTCCGGCCAGCTGTCCGACGGCGCCTTCGATGCTCTCCTTGCAGTGGCCGCATGAGATGTCGGGCACGGACAGTGTGGTGGTGGTCATGTGATCTCCTGTGGTTCGGGGGCCGGGCCGGTCACGGCGGCCGTGTACTTCATCGTCTCCATCAACTCGTCGACTATCTCGGCGGTGCGTCCCTCGGCGACGGCATGAGTGACGCACGTCTCGAGGTGGTTCTGGAGAAGGACGCGGTTGACCCGCTCCAGCGACGATTGCAGAGCCGACACCTGCTTCATGATCTCGGGGCAGTAACGCTCCTGTTCGACCATGGACAGAACGGCGTCGAGATGTCCTCGTACGGTCTTCAACCGGTTGATGGCCGACTGCTTGTGCTCGGGTTTCATCGCCGATGAGTGTAGGCGCTCCCGAACCGGTTAGCCCACCCGGGGTGGGGTAGGGTCGAATGGCAAAACGGAGGCCCCGGCCGGGGGGGACCGGGGCCTCCTCGATGGGTGCCGCAGTGTCGGGGGAGGGGGAGAGAACCTGAAACCGCGACACCCACGATTGACTCTAGTTGTGCGACGACATTGCTGTCATCCAGTGCCCTCGGGCACTATCCGCCCTCTCACACGCGGGAACTTGACCGGTGCATGCACATGACAATAGTCGCGCTTGTTATACATGCTGAGTTTGGTGTCGCACTCGGGATCAGCGCAAATTCGTCCTTCTCCATAACGGCGGGACGCACGCGTGATGCCCTTGATAGCCTTTCCCTTGAGGGTGTCACTCACGGGGCCCTCCTTTCTTCCGGTCAGTCCTTTCCAACGTACCGGAGTCTCGGGGCATTCCCTCCGGCGGGTCACCGGGGGTGCGCTTCGGCCGCTCGGCCCGTGGGCTCGGGCCGGACGGCCCTTGTCCATGTCCAGGGTGCCTACCTGTCGATAAAGCCCCCATAAACATGTCACCTATGAGACGCACTCCGTCTCCGCCAGGTTCCCGCGGTCAGCCGCCTATCCCCAGTTTTCGGAGGAACGCCGCGTTGGTGGGTTCCCGGCCGAGGAAATCGTACAGCAGGTCCATGCCGTCGCGTGTTCCGCCTGCTTCGAGGATCGACCTGCGGTAGGAGGCCCCCACGCCGGGATCGGTGACGCCCTCCTCCTCGAACCGGCTGAACATGTCGTCTCCGTACACCTCCGACCACAGGTAGCCGTAGTAGCCGGCGTCGTATCCGCCCAGCATGTGCCCGAAGCTGGCCGGGAAGAACGTTCCCTCGTGGAGCGGAAGCAAAGCCACCTCAGTGGCCCTCCGGTGGATCTCGTCCAGGTCGACGTCGCCACCCTCGGAGCCGTGCAGGCCCATGTCGAGGGTGCCGAACTGGACCTGTCTGAGGGTGGAGAGGGCGATGTTGAGGTTCCGGGCCTCCACCATCGACTTGACCAGGCTCTCCGGTATCGGCTCGCCGGTCTCATAGTGGCGGGCGAAGGTAGCGAGGACCTCCGGACGCCACGTCCAGTGCTCCATTATCTGCGACGGTGCCTCCACGAAGTCCCTCTCGGTGGCGGATCCGGCGAAGCGGACCAACTCGGCTCGGGTGAGGATCTGGTGGAGGATGTGGCCGAACTCATGGAAGAGGGTCTCGACCTCGTTGTGCTGGAGCAGCGATGGCCGCTTGGTCGACGGCTTGGTGAAGTTGGCCACGATGGCCGCCACCGGACGCTGGTAGGTGCCGTCGTCTCGTCGACGCCCCGGTACGAGCGGGAAAGCAGCGGCGTGGCTGTACTTGTTCTCCCGGGGGAACAGATCCATGTGGAAGTGAGCGATCACGTCACCGTCGCCCCTGTCGCGCACCGCGTAGCTGCTGACATCGGGGTGCCAGGTGGGGAGGTCGACCGGTTCGTAGTCGAGGCCGAACACGTTGCCGGTGATGGTGAACAGACCGTCCAGGACCGACTCGAGGGGGAAGTACTCGGCGACCTGGTTGGGGTCGACACCGTAACGCTGGCGGCGTAGCTGGGTGTCGTAGTAGCGCCAGTCCCACACCTGGAGGTCGGCTTCGGGGTCCTCGGTGTCGGAGGTGAGGAGAGACGTCATCTCGGCGATCTCCGAGCGTGCCGCCGACGTCAGAGGGGGAACGAGGTCGGCGTAGAACGCCTCCACCGCTTCCGGTTCCTTGGCCATCCGCTCCTCGAGCTGGTGGTGCGCCCACGAGGGATGCCCGAAGAGCTCGGCGATCCGGGCCCGGATGCGGACCGCCTCTTCGAGGATCGGCTTGTTGGCCTCGACCGCCCGTGTGTTGAACTTGAACGAGAGCTGCTCGCGCAGGTCCCGACGGCGGGCGTTCTCCATGAACGGGATCACGTCCGGATAGGCCATCGTCACCTTGAGCGTTCCCTCCTCGTCCCCGGGGGCGAGGCCCTCTACGTATGACTCCGGCAGCCCGTCCAGATCGTCGGGGGAGACGACGAGAGCGTCCTTGTGATCGGAGATGTTCTGCTCGAAGACGACCCCCAGCTCGACGAGGCGGCGGGTGAGCTGTTTCACCTCGGACCTCACCTCCGGTTCGAGTTCGTGACCCGCCCGGCGCAGATCACGCATGGTGAACTCGAGCAGACGGGCTTTCTCACCGTCGAGGGCAGCTGCCTCTGCCGTCTCGGCATAGGTCGAGACCGCCTGGTAGAGATCGTCCCGGAAGACGAGCTCGACACCCCACTGCTGGAGGCGCTCCTCGGCCTGGCGGGCGGCGTCCCGGACGGCTTCGTCCTCGTGTACGTAGGCCATGAACGCACCCACGCCGAAGGCACGTTCCAACAGATCGGCGATGGCGTCGAGGGGAGCCATGGTGGTCTCCCAGGTGCGGTCCCGGGCCTCCACCAACGAGGCCACCAGCTCGTCGGCGTCGGCGATGGCGTCTTCGGTCAGGACGGTCACTTGCTCGGGGGAGGAGGCGAACTGCATCCCGCCAGGTTCCCCGCGTTGGCGAAACTGTGCAACCCCATTCCCCTGACACAGTGAGGTCCTTTGCGCCGAACAAGGCGAGGCAGGAGGCAAACGCCTGACACGCCAAACCCGTCTCTCACGTGACTTCTGACTTCCGACTCTGACTTCTGACTTCTGACTTCCGACTCAGCCCGGCCAGGGCAGCGGCTCCAGTTCCCGACCTCGCCCGTTGCTGTAGACGGCGGCGACCGACGCGGCGGAACTCCCCAGTTCCCCGTCGACGACAACGAAATCGGCCGGTGATCCCGCCGCGAGCGGAGGCGGAGCACCGAAGTGATCCGCCGGGGAGGTGGTGAACAGCTCCAGCGCCTCCGCTGCGGTCAGATGCTGGTCGTCGTCCCAGCCGGGGCGGGCGACGGCGGCGTGGATGCCGTGCAACGGATCGGGGGGCTCGACGGGGCAGTCGGAGCCGCCGATCATTCGCACTCCGGCGTCACGCATGGTGGCCAGCCTGTAGGCGCCCCGATCGGGTCCCAGCCGGTCGGGAACCCAACCGCTCTCCGAACCCATGAACGCCGGCTGTACCGAGGCGACCACCCCTGACTCGGCCAGGCGCGTGATGGCCCGATCGGATGCCACCGAAAGATGCTCCACCCGCAGCCGTCCCGGGTCGCAACCCTCGGCGATCAGGCGGTCGTAGACGTCGAGGGTCTCGTCGATCGCCCTGTCGCCGATGGCGTGGATGGCGGCAACGCCCCCCAGATCGAGGGCGGCCCGCGCCAGGCGAAACGCCTCATCCGGCACCAGGCGGAGGGTGCCCTTGGTGGGCTCATCTTCGAACTCCTCCCAGAGGGCGGCGGTGTGCCCGCCCAGACTGCCGTCGGCGAAGCCCTTCCATCCCCAGAACCGCAGCTTGCCGCCGGCATCGCCTATCTGGCGGGCGGCCGTCTCCAACTCGGGCACCGTGTCGGCGATCACCATCACATCCACCGCCAGGGGCAGATCTTTTGCCAGCCGGCACAGGGTCCCCAGCTCGTCTCCCACCCCGCACCACAGAGGCTTGGCGGCGGCCACCATGCCGCCCATGCGGGTCATGCCGGTGGCCGCCAGGCTCCGCATGGCTGTGAGGACGGCGGTGTCACCGAGAGGCGGTGCCAGCGGTTCGATGGCCTCTCCCACCAGGTCCACCGCCGTCTCCCGGAGGACCCCGGTGGGAAGCCCGCTGGGGTCCCGGTCCAGGTGGCCCCCGGGCGGGTCGGGAGTGTCCGGGTCGATCCCGGCCAGGTCGAGGGCGGCAGTGTTGGCGACGGCGATGTGCCCGCAGTAGCGGTAGACCAGGACCGGCCGTCCGGCGACGGCGGCATCCAGGTCGTGTCGGGTGGGGAGCCCGCCCAGGCGGGTGTCGTCCATCCGCTGGGCAACCACTGCCCGTCCGGGAGCCAGCCACACCAACGCCTCCCGGAGACGGTCGGCGACGTCGGCCAGGTCGACGGCTTCCTTCAGCGAGGTACCGACCAGCAGGGAGGCATACCCGAGCGGGTGGAGGTGGGAGTCGACGAAGCTCGGGACGATGACGTGACCTTCGTGCACCTCGCTCGGTTCCACCGTCAGTTCGGCCCGGCTGGTGACCTCGACCACCACCCCGTCGTCGACGACGACGGTGTCGCCCCGGACGTCCGGGGCGACCACGGCATCGGCGGTGATCGCCCGGCGGGTCATCGGAGATGTCCCGGAAGATGGGCGGCGACCAGATCCGCCAGGGCGTCGTGGATCTTCCCGTTGGTGGCCACCACGGTGCTGGTGACGAGGTGATAGCGCTCGCCGGTGTGGTCGGTGACCCGTCCGCCTGCCTCCTGGACCAGCAGCAAGCCGGCGGCGGCATCCCACGGGCCCAGCCCATACTCCCAGTAGCCGTCGTAGCGACCGGCCGCCGTCCAGGCGAAGTCCAGGGCGGCCGATCCCAGGCGCCGTACACCCTGGACTTCGGCCAGGACCGCCCCGACGACTTCGCCGTAGGCAGAGGCGCGCTCGCGACGGTCGTAGGGAAACCCGGTGACGACGAGCGACCCGCCCAGGTCGGCCACCTCCGACACGCCGATGCGGTTCCCGTCCAGCCAGGTGCCTCCCCCGGTGGACGCGGTGAACTCCTCGCCGCTCATGACATCGATCACCACTCCGGCCACCGGCACCCCTGTCTCCCACACGGCCACCGACACGGCCACGTGGGGGAGGCCGTGGACGAAGTTCACCGTTCCGTCGAGCGGGTCCACGATCCACACCCGCTCGGCGTCCCATCCCTCCCCACCCGACTCCTCGCCCAGCACCGCCTCCCCCGGGCACATCCGGGTGAGGGTCTCGAACACCGCCTCCTCGGCGGCTTCGTCGACGGCGGTCACCGGGTCGACGACCCCTTTCATCCTGACGGCATGCTGTGAGGCGAAGGCGTCGCGGACGACGGCCGCACCGGCCCGAGCCGCCTCCGTCGCCGCAGTGAGGTCGGGATGCATCCCGGCCACTCTATGGGAACCGAACCGGCTTCCGTTCACTGCTCTCGCCCCGGCCGCGCCACACTGATCCCCGATGCCCTTCGTCTACGCCCTCCTCGGCGCCGCTCTCAGTGTCCTAGCCTATCCCCCCTTCGGGGTGTGGCCGCTGGTGGTCGCCGGTCCCGCCCTGTGGCTGGTCGGCTTGAGGAAGTGCGAGCGGGGCCTGTACGGCGCCGGCGTCGGTCTGACCTTCGGCCTGGGGTTCTTCGGGGGTCTCATATGGTGGATGTCGGAGCTGGGCTGGGAGGCGGTGGTGCCCCTCGTGGCGGTCCAGGCGCTCTACCCGGCGTTGTTCGGGTGGCTGGTCGCTCGCTGGGCGAGAGACCTTCGGGGAACCGCGTGGTGGCTTCTCGTGGCGGGACTGTGGGCGGCCGTCGAGTTCGTCCGGTACCGCTTCCCCGTGGGCGGCTTCGAATGGGGCGCCTTCGGATACGCCCTCTCCGACGTGGCGGCGGCCCGGGCGGCGGCGCGGTGGGTCGGCACGTCGGGGTGGTCGGTGCTGGTGATGGCCGCTGCCGCGGGTCTGGCCGGGTTCGAACGCAGCCGCCTGTCCATCGTGGCCCCGGTGTGGGTGATGGCCCTTACGCTGGTGGCCGGCGCTGTCGCCCCGGCCCTGCCGGCGGGAATCCCGGTGACGGTGGCGGTGGTGCAGGGCTCCACGCCGTGCCCCTACGAGCACTGTCCGGACGAGAGGTTCCTCACCTACCAGCAGCACCTGGCCCTCACCGAGACCATCCCGGCGGGCCGGGCCGAGCTGGTGGTGTGGTCGGAGGGCTCCACCGGAGCGGTCAGAGCCGACCCCATCAACAGCCCCGAGGTGGGGGAGGCGATCGGCGCCGAGGCGGAGCGGATGGGGGCATGGATGGTGGTGGGCGGCGACCGCCACCTCACCGACACCCACTGGAGAAACGCCAACGTCGTCTTCGCACCTTCGGGCGACATCGTGGGCGAATACCGCAAGCAGCACCCGGTGCCCTTCGGGGAGTACATCCCCAACCGGCCCTGGTTCGAGTGGATCCCCGCCCTCGACCAGGTGCCCCGGGACATGATCCCCGGCGACGGACCGGTCACCTTCGACCTGGGGGGCTACCAGTTGGGGACGGTCATCAGCTTCGAGGGCGGCTTCGCCCGCTACCTGCGCGAGACGGTCAACGAGGGAGCCGACCTGTTGGTGGTGGCCACCAACGAGGGCAGCTACGGCACCACCCCGGCGTCGGATCAGTTCATCGGCATGACCCGGATGCGTTCCGCCGAGACGGGCCTCGACCTGATCCACGCCGCCGTCACCGGCAAGTCGGTGATCGTCACCAACGGGGGCGAGCTGGGCCGCATCACCGGCCTCGCCACGATCGAGGTCCTCTACGGCGACGTCCAGGCCCGCCCCGGATTGCGCACCATCTACGCACGTTTCGGCGAGTGGACAACGCTGCTGGCGCTCGTGGGTGGGGGAGCGGCCTGGGTGCGTTCACGCCCATGAACGAAAAGGAGCAGTCGCCTTCGGGTCACCGGTCGTCGATAGATCGCGAAAACGGAGACAAGCTTTAACCGTCGCCGAGGAGTAGGTTGGAGGGCAGGCAGGCTGGGTGAAATCGTGTCCACGGATGCGTGTCACAACCACGTGGGGAACCCGACGTTGATTCGTTGCGCGCCGATTCATCGCGCGCGGGCGCCTCCCCCGGTCTCTACGTGAATCAGGTAGCTACCCACACGCCAAAACAGGAGGAGGCTACGCCCTTTTTACCAGGTCGTTGCCGAACGACTCGCATCGACGGAGGGAAGGCACCCGCGAGGGTCCCCCTCGCCACGGTCGCTCTCGTGACCACCGTTGCCGATAGGCCAATGCTCCGATTGGCCCGATATCCGGTGACCTCCCGTAACGGCTGTCGACCCGCATCTTCCATCCCGCTCAACGTTCGATATCTGGACGCGGGTCCCTCCTGGACATCGTAGAGGAGGTGATACCGCCCATCGATCTGGCCCTTCCATCTTCTACATAGAGGAGGAAATCCCGTGTTCCATGAACACAAACCCTGGGAGTCGGGGCGAGTACGCATCGTCAGCGCGCTGACCGTGTTCGCCGTGGCCCTGTGGGCGGTAGCGATCGCCATTCCCGGGTTGGGGGACCACAACACGACCTCGGTGACGCCCACCGTCGTGGCCGGCAATCCGAGCTGTGCCACGGTGATCCCCGGTGAATTCGACCATGAGGAGAAGATCGAGCCGGTGGAGGACGGCACCTTCCCATTCTCGTTCGACGGCGTGTCGGGAACGATCACGCTCGTCGTGGACGAGGGTGCGAAGACGTTCGACTTCACCATCGACGGTGCCGCGGCTGTGAGCGTCCTCGTCAAGGGCGGTCCCAACGCCAACTGGTACGACTACCGACCCGACGGCGTGACCTCCGACGTCGATCTCCACGCTCCCCGTCGCAACGGCGGGCTGTTCGGGCTGAGCCACATCAGCTTCTGTCTCGTCGAGGCGCCACCGGAGCTGGTGATCACCAAGACGGCGGCCGCCGATCCCATCACCGTGGGAGACAAGGCGTCGTTCACCATCACGGTGGAGAACGTCGGTGCGGGAACGGCAGAGAACGTCGTCATCGACGACGAGCTGCCGAACGCCGTTCTCGACTGGGTCGAGAATCCCGACACCGGGGAGTGCACCATCGCCAGTGGGAACACTCTCCACTGTGACGTCGGCGACCTGGCTCCGAGCGGGTCGTTCAGCGTCACCGTGGAGACCACCGAGGCGATCCTGCTCGGCTCCGCCCTGTGCGGGACGACACTGGACAACACGGCGTTCACCGAGGCCGACAACCACGGCCAGATATCGGACAACGCCACGATCGACGTGATCTGCGGTGCTGTGCAGGTGAACAAGTTCGCCAAGGTGCCACAGTCCACCGACACCCAGCCGGTGGCAGGGGCGGGCTTCACGCTCTTCGACGGGGCTACGGCAGTGGTTCCGCCGGGTGAGGTGACCACCGACGCCGACGGGGTGGCCTGTTTCGACGGGCTGCCGGTCGACACCGCGTTCACTCTCCGTGAGACGACCACGCCCGCGGGCTATGCGACGGTGGATGACCGTACGGTCACATCGAGCGCCGACGACGCCAACTGTGCAGGGACGTCGGGAAGCCCGACGACGGTCGACGTGGAGAACGACCCGTTGACCGACCTGTTCATCGAGGTTGCGGCGCAGATAGCCGGCGCCACCAACTCCTCGATCGAGTGTGTCGACGCGTCGGACTCGTCGTCGATCGGGAGCGAGCCACTGGGTGATCCTGTCTCACTCGACGTGGACGGTCTCGAACCCGGCACCTACGTGTGCACGATCGTCATCGACCCGTGAGCAGGTGACCCTGCCGTGGAAGGCCGTCGTCCGACGGTGCTTCCGGCGCATGTGACCCCGGCATAGTCCGGGGTCACGTGCGCATGGCGTTCGCCGATGTCAAAGCTCTCGGTCTTCCTGGCTGGCATGCGTAGTGCAACCTATGGGCATGCGGCGTTGACGAAGGACACTCTTATGGGCACGCCGGTCGTTGCTGGTGGTGGGATGGGTCTGAGGTGGAGTGCAATCCCAGTGGGTGCTGGC
>CAZTXD010000047.1:15819-23889 GCA_964617995.1 uncultured Acidimicrobiaceae bacterium | reverse complement strand
CGACAGGAGGGAACCCGATGAAACTGTTCGTCGCCACCGAAGCAACCGATGAAACGGATGGAGACTTCTCGTGGACGGTTCCCGGTGAGCTCGTTCACTTCCCGCCCGTGGTCTGCGACTGCCCCGGATGCGGGTGCGACACGGCGATGGTCGGGTTCGTCAGTCGCAAGTCCACCTCGTGTTTCGTCGTGCGGGAACTGGACATCGACGCATCCACCTACACCCAGTTGCTCTTCGACACCCTGCGTGACGGCGGCTGGGTGAGCGAAGGCTCGGCCGAGGATCGAGCCTGGGTGAAGGAGTGGACCGCAGAGCACATCGACATCGCCGCCGACTTCCCCGTGGAGACACCGCTCCGGGTCCAGCGGGACCGGGTCATGGTACGCGCCGGCCGCGTCTGAGGGTCACATCGGCACCGGCTCAGCCATTGGCGTTCGCCCCGATGGGCTCAGCTTCCGACGACTGGGACATCTCTTGGCGGACCAGGTCTGGCGGGCTCGTCTCGACCACCGGGGACGTGCTGGCCACGTTGGGTTCCCATCCCGACAAGACGGTGGCCAAGGTCGCCCGCAAGTCCCTCTTCCCCTTCCGCACGCCGACTGAGGGTGGCGCCTCTCCGGTCTGCATCGTCCCGAGTCGTGTTGAGGTGAGCGACACGACCAGAAGTGTCGGATCGAGACGCCAGGCAGGACCTTCGTATGATCGGCACCGGGCCTCCTCTACGCTCGTCACGGTGGACGACTCGCCGACCGCTGCGGAGCTGCGTGCCCGAGGCAGCCTCAAATGGACCTCCTATCCCGACGACGTCCTGGCCGCCTGGGTGGCGGAGATGGACTTCGGACTGGCCCCGGCGGTGGCCGAGGCACTGTCCGCCGCAGTCGAGCGGGGTGACACCGGATACCACTACCCCGATATAGAGCGGGCTGCGGCCGGGGCGGCATGTGGGTTCTGGGGGGACCGTCTTGGCTGGGACGTGGCGCCCGAGCGGGTGGTCCCTGCCCCCGACGTGGTGGAAGGAATCCGCCGGGCCATAGTCCATCTGACCGCCCCTGGCTCGCCGGTCGTGCTGCACACCCCCGTCTACTACCCGTTTTTCTCCATGCTGGAACGGGCCGGGCGGGAGCTTCGGGAGGTGCCGTGCCGTCCCGGCACCGACGGCCGCTACACCCTCGACATCGACGAGATCGACCGGGCGCTGGCCGACGGAGCCGGCTCGGTCGTTCTCTGCAACCCCTGGAACCCCACCGGGCGGTGCTTCACCGAGGAGGAGCTGGGGACGGTGATCGAGGTGGTCGCCTCCCACACTGCCCGGGTGATCGCCGACGAGGTGCACGCCCCCCTCGTCCGTGCGAGAGCCCGCCATGTGGTGGCCGCCACCCTCGACCCTGACACGGTCATCACCGTCACCTCCGCCTCCAAGGCATGGAACATCCCCGGCCTCAAATGCGCCCAGGTGATTCTCACCCGCGACTCCGACCTGGAGACCTGGACCACCTACTTCACCCCCGACAAGGTGGGGGTGGGCACCTTCGGGCTCGTCGCCAACGCCGCCGCCTACGCCGGGGGCCGGGAGTGGCTGGAGGGAGTGGTGGATCGTCTCGACGGCAACCGCAGGCTCCTCACCGAGCTGATCGGAGAGCACCTCCCCCGCCTGGGCTACGCCCCGTCGGAGGGCACATACCTGGCGTGGCTCGACTTCCGGCCCTACGGACTGGACGACCCCGCCGCCTACCTGCTGGAACATGCCCGGGTCGCCCTGACGGGCGGCGCCCCTTTCGGGGTGGGAGGAGGCGGCCATGCCCGGCTCAACTTCGCCACCTCCCCGGCCATCGTCACCGAGATCGTGGAGCGGATCGGAGCGGCTGTGGCCCCCGTTACCTAGCCGTTCACACAGGACGATGCTCCGCGTGAGAAGCTTCGTGCGCGGTTCGACGTTCGATTCGTCGTTGACAGCGGCGCTATGACGTTCGTCTTCATCTTTGCCGTGTCAACGTGGTGGCGATGATTGACCGGCTGGTGGTGGAGAAATGCGATGTTCAGCGGATAGTGCGTCGCTCGGATGTGGGTTCAACAGGGCGTGGGTGACCGCGGCCGTGTCTCAGCCGACTACTGCCACCGCGCACTACATAATTCGGTATCGGAAACGCTCACCTCATATACCTGGGCGTTAGCGGCACCTTTGGGTCGGTCACTCGTCTTCCAACTCGCCGAGGCGTGTTGGGGTTCCCTGATGAAAGACCAGTTTCCATCCTCGATGGGTCCTCCATAGAACGCTCCCCACCCAACCGATAGCCTGCCGGGGCTGGCAGGATCGGGCTATCGCAGCGGGCGGGCGAACGAGAGCTGGTGCCCATCTGGGTCGTCGACGTGGAAGTAACGCTCACCCCACTCGGCGTCCCGGGGAGGGGCCTCGGGACGAAGCCCCGCCTCCACGGCCCGCCGGTATAGGTCATCCACATTGTCGACAAAGACGATCACCCTTCCCCACCGGGCGAGACGAGCTCCCGGGTCGGCCATCAGGTTCAGGAACTGATCGCCGGCGCCGAGGCTGGTGAAGGTCGACCCGGGTCCGCCGTAGACGACGTCGAAGCCCAACGACGTGTAGAAGGCGACGGAGCGGTTCATGTCCCCCACGAACAGCGTCACGGCGCTGATCGAGCGGATGGGGCTGTGGTCGGTCATGCCGCTCCACGGTATTACCCCCATGATCGTCCGGTGGAGACGCCGTCACGTCCACACATCGTCCGGCTCGGCCGCCGGCGGCGACGCCAGCTCCCACGCCCCAGCTCGCCGCTCGAAACGCCACCAGACACCGTCGGTGCCAAGCCGAACCTGGACGTCGTCCACCGTCAAGGTGTTGAGACGGACCCGCAGGCGGGAGGCAGGGGCACCCGCCTCCACCAGCGCCTGACGGGCGGCGGCCATCACCTTGGGGTCGGGACGCCAGGCGGGCTGCTCGGTGGCCCGGGCCCCTGCTGCCCCGCCCACCTGCCAGGCGACGGCTCTGCGGGCGAGTGCACGCGGATTCGTTCCGGTGGCCTCCACCAGCGCCGGCCACGCCTCGGTCCCGAGAGCGGAGGCGGCCCGGCGGGTCAGGTCCGTGGCATGGTCGTCTCCCAGCCCGGTGGACCCTTCTCCCCGGGAGGCCAGCCAGGCGCGTTCCGCGGCATCGGCGGCCAGCAGACGGAGTCCGGCGGCGGTGAAGGCAGCGTTTTGGGGCGGATCGGTCGGCCACACCGCCGGCACGCCGGGCCCGGATCGGGGAGGAGGGGGAATGGGGAGCTCGCCCGGCTCTCGGTTCCACGCCTCACTAGCTCGCATACCGGGGTCGGAGGTGACCGAGGTCGGTGCGACCGACCTCCCCGGGGAGGCGCCCCGGAGCCGGCGCAGCGCCGCCAGAACCTCGTCTCGGTGACGCCCCCGCAACGCCAACAACGCGAAGGGGTCGGTGTCGAGCTCGTCCGCCATCAGATAGCACACAGCGGCCGCGTGTTTACAAGGGTCGGCCCAGTCGGGACACGAGCAACGGGGCCGCAGATCGCCGGGACCGGGCAGCAGCTCCACTCCCGCCGCCCCGGCGTCGTCGAGGATGCCCGGTTCCAGCTCCCCTTCGAGGAGAGCGGCGGCATGCCCGGCCTTGCCGGCGACAGCGTTGAGGAACCGGTCCCATTCCTCCTCGGTGAGCCGTCGCACCCCGATGCGCACCCGGTAGGGGGTGCGGCGGGTGCCCTGCACCGCCGCCCGGATCTCTCCGGGGTGGGTCTCCACGTCGGTGGCGCGGTCCTGGCGGGCGTATGTGCGGCCCCGGGGCAGCCGGTTGGGATCGAGGCGGGCCCGCTGCTCCAGCGCCTCGATCCAGGCTCGGCCCCACCAGGTCGCTCCGAAGCGGCGGGCCATCAGGAACCGTCTCCCGTCAGCGCCACCAGGTTGGCCAGGTCAGCGTCTTCGAGTTCGGTCACCCAGCTCTCTCCGCCTCCCACCACGGCGTCGGCCAGCTTCCGTTTCTCCTCCAGCACTCCGGCGATGCGGTCTTCCACCGTGCCCTCGCACACCATGCGGTGGATCTGCACCGCCCGGGTCTGGCCGATCCGCCACGCCCGGTCCGACGCCTGGTCCTCCACCGCCGGGTTCCACCAGCGGTCGAAGTGAACCACATGGGTGGCCCGGGTCAGGTTGAGTCCGGTGCCGCCCGCCTTCAGGGAGATGACGAAGGCGTCGACGTCTCCCGCCTGGAAGTCGTCGACCATCTCCTGGCGCCTTTCCACCGGCACCGACCCGTGCAGGAAACGGGTACGCAGGCCCCGGTCCGTCAGGTGGCGGTCCAGCAGCCGGCCCATCGTCACGTACTGAGTGAACACCAGGGCGGCGTCGTCCTCGTCGACCACCACCTCTATCAGTTCCGTAGCCGCGTCCAGCTTGCCGGACCGGTCCCGCAGCGGACCCGCCTGTCCCAGGTATTGGGCGGGGTGGTTGCATATCTGCTTGAGGGAGGTGAGCAGCTTGAGGACCAGACCCCGGCGGTTGATCCCCTCGGCTTCCGCAATCTCCTCGAGGACCTCGGCCACTACCGCCCGGTACAGGGTGGCTTGCTCGTCGGTGAGCGGAACGTACCGGTCGGTCTCGGTCTTGGCCGGCAGCTCGGGGGCGATGGTGGGATCGGTCTTGCGGCGGCGGAGGACGAAAGGGCGGACCATGGCGGCAAAGGAGGCAGTGGCGACGGGATCCCGATGGCGCTCCACCGGCACCGCCACCCGGCGACGGAAGGTCTCCAGCGGCCCCAGCAGACCCGGTGTGGTCCAGTCGAGGATCGCCCACAGGTCGCTGAGGCGGTTCTCGACGGGGGTGCCGGTGAGTGCGAAGCGGGCGCCTGCGGGCACCTGTCGTAGGGCGCGGGCTGTGCGGGCCAGCGGGTTCTTGATGGCCTGGGCCTCGTCGGCGACCATCAGGCTCCAGTCCGCCCCGGCCAGGGTGGTGCCGTCGCGGCGGGCAACCCCGTAGGTGGCGAGCACGATCTCGTCGTCGGCCAGGCCCTTCAGGGTGCGGCCGGTGCCGTGGTAGCGGCGTACCGGCACCGCCGGGGCGAAACGGCTCGCCTCCCGCTCCCAGTTGCCGATCAGCGTGGCGGGACACACCACCAGCGTCCTTCCGCCGCGCTCCAGGTGCAGCGCCAGCACCTGCACCGTCTTGCCCAGCCCCATGTCGTCGGCCAATACGCCACCGAGCCCCAGATGGGCCATCTCCGCCAGCCACGCCAGACCTCTCCGTTGGTAGGGACGCAGGGCGGCGTGGAGGCCTTCGGGCTCAGGGCGCTCCCTCTCGGGGGTGAAGGCCCCGAGCCGCTCAGCCAGCTCGGCGATCGGGCCTTCCACCGCGGCCTCTACCTTCTCGTCCTCCACCACCAGAGCCCCACCGAGGGCCGCCGCCAACGCTTCCCCGGCCCGGACCCGGTGGCGGGTCGCCAGACGGGACAGACGCTCGGGGTCGGCGGTTACCCACCGTCCCCGCAGTCTCACGACGGGGCGTTTGGCCTCCACAAGGGCGTCCATCTCCTCTGGGGTGAGCGGCTCTCCGTCCACGGTGGCCTGCCAGCGGAGCTCCAGCAGCGACTCCAGCGTCAACCCGGCGCCGGTGACCGCCGCCGGCGTGGGGGTCGTGACGGTGGGTCGCATCTGCACCTCACTCATCAACTCCCGCGGCCACAGTACCGATATACCGGCCGAGGCGAGGTCGTCGACGACCGGGCCCAGCAGGTCGGCGACCTCGTCGTCGTCGAGCACCAGCGCCGCCGGGGCCGGCTCGTCGAGGAGCCGCCCTAGAGGTGGCCACACCCTGGCGCCGCGACGCAGTCCCACCAACAGAGCCTGCTCGGCGTCACCGAGACGGGCCAGAACCACCTCGGGAGCCTCCCACAGGTCAGCGGCCTCGACCGTCAAGCTGGGATCTGAGCGGCTGGTCAGCACGAGCTCGGCTTCGAAGGTTCCCTCGTCGTGGGAGGGAGGCCGGAGCCGCAGCGTGACGGCTGCTTTGTCGTCGGCGGACCGCAGCGTCTCCAGCCATGGTCCTGTCCCTTCGAGGTCCGACGGGTCCCGGGCGGCGAAGGCCGGTGCTCCGGCAACGGTGACAGCGGCGGCGGTGCGGGGGAGGAGGTCGGCGACCGCGTCGGCGAAGGCGGTCACCGAGTCGATGGGGGAGGCGACACGCAACGGTCGGGAGCCGGGGACGGCGATGGCGTGGGCGGCGGGAGGAAGGGCATCGGCGAGGCGACGGAGGTTGTCGACGTCGGCGGGGTCGAGAGGACCCAACCTCCAGGCGTCGTGTCCCGACGGCGACATTCCCGGTAGGAGCCGTCCCCTTCCCACAAGCTCCAGCGCCATCAGGGCGGCGGCGGACCAGCTACGGACGGAGACGGAGGCACCCTCGTTCCATCGTAGTGCGAGGAGGGGGTCGAGGGCTTCCTCCAGAGGGAGCCGCCGGACCGGCACATTGCGGCGTCGCACCCGGGTGCCGGCGGGAAACACCAGCTCGAGATGGTCGTCTGCGTCGGGGAGGTCGCCTGCGCGGTCCCAGAGGGCCAGCCAGCCGTCCCGGGGCGGGTCCGCGGCGACGAAGGTGGCTTCCACGCCCGTCAGCATCGGTGGCAGGATAGGCCCCCGGAGGAGAGGGTCATCGACGTCGCTTTCCCTAGACAACGGGTTCGGACGGCGCAACGCCCGAGGTAAAGGTGCCCCGGGTCAGGTCGGGCGGGTGAGGCGGGTGGCGAGACGGAAGCGGTCGCCCCGGTAGAGGGAGCGCACGTACTCGATGGGGCGGCCGTCCTCGGCGCTGGTCGAGCGGGTGAGCATCAGCATCGGCGTGGTGGAGTCGGTGCCCAGCAGGCGGGACGCCGACGGGGGAGCCAGCACCGTCTCGATCGTCTCCTCGCCCCGGGCCGGCACCACCTGGTAGTGCTCCTCCAGCAGGGCGTAAAGGGAGCTGTCCTCCGTGAGCAGGTCGCCGATCTCGGGGAACCGGCCGTGGTCGAGATACACCGTCTCCACCGCCATCGGCTCCCCGTTGGCGTAACGCACCCGCTCCACTCTCGTCACCAGCGCTCCTTCGGCCAGCCCGAGCCGGGAGGCCACGTCCGCCTCCGCCTCGGTGATCGTCACGTCCATCAGCCGGGCACCGGGGCGGAGCCCCTGGGCGAGCATGTCCTGGGTGTAGGAGGTGAGCTGGAGGTGCTGGGTGACCTTGGGGGTTGCCACGAACGTGCCCCGCCCCTGCATGCGTACGATCCGCCCCTCCACCGCCAGGTCGTGGAGGGCCTGGCGTACCGTGGTCCGGGAGATGTTGAAGCGGTCGCTCAGCGTCCGCTCCGGAGGCACGGGTGTCCCCGGGGCCATGCCCTCGATGTGCTGGCGGAGCCACTGCCGCAGCTCGTAGTATTTCGGCACGGCGTCGCCGCCGGTTTCCTGATCTGGTGGCGTGGCCTTCATGGATTCTCTCTCCCAGTATCCACGGGGAACTCCCGTCTATAGCGGACCACCACGACCTCATCTCCCTCCTCGTCGCCCACGGCCAGCATCTCCCGGCGACTCGTCCCGTCGGCGTCCCAGCCGAGGCGCTCGTAGAAGCGGCGGGCCGACTGGTTGTCGGCCACCACCCACAGGCTCGCATGCCGGTAGCCGCCGGCCTCCAGGGCGGCCACCGCCTCTGCCATGAGGCGGGTGCCGATGCCGTTGCCTCTCGAGCCGGGGGAGACGTGGATGGACAGAACCTGGCCGGTTCGGTCCTCGTCGGGATCGGGGCTCTCGCCGATGTGCACGAAACCGACCACCCGGTCGCCGACGGCTGCCACCACGGTGGTGCGATCGTCCCGCCGGAGACGTCGCTCCCACAGCCCGACCCGTTCCGCCAGGCCCGTCTCGGCGGCCCGGCGGGTGACGGGGAGATGGCGGTAGGTGGCTAGGAACGAGTCGGTGTGGACGGCTGCGATCCCGGCGGCGTCGCCGGCGGTGGCGGGGCGGATGTCCACGATCGCTACGGCACCGCCAGGATGCGGGCCGGGTTGGCGACGAGCATCTCCTGCAG
>CAZTXD010000047.1:6080-15719 GCA_964617995.1 uncultured Acidimicrobiaceae bacterium | reverse complement strand
CCGAACGTGTCGAAGCCGACGTTGGCGCCGGTGGCGATCACCTGCTCCAGGTAGTCGACGTCGGGCCGCAGATCCAGGTGGCCGATCACCACCCGGCTCAGGTCGGCACCTTCCTCGGCGAGGATCGCAGTTTGCTCCAACGCCATCGTCCCGAGTGTGCAGTGGGTGGAGACGGCTAGGCCGGTGGTGACATGCGCCCGGGCCACCGCCCGCAGGTGGAGCTCCTCGCCGGAGGTGATCTCTTCGAGGCTGGTTCCCACCTCCCCGTACACCCCCGCCGGGACCGGGCCTTCCCGGGCCTTCTCCACGTAGACGGCGGTGAGACTGTCGATGTCGGTGGCGGTGGCCGCCTCCAACCACGGGCCCTTGTAATAGGAGAATCCCACCACCAGATGCAGCGGCAGCCCATCCGCCAGGCGGGAGACGCTTCCCAGGTCGTGGCCGGTGCTGACCCGCCGACGCCCGGTCAGGTCGACAAGAGCGCCTACGCCGGCGTCGGGGAGACAGGCCAGGGCATCTGCCACCAGATCGTCGGCCTCGGCCCCGCCCCCGGAGTGGAAGCCGGGGAGCACCACCGAGTCGACGTGCTCGTGCATCAACGTCGCCCCGAGCAGCTCCGGCTCGGTCGGTCCCGAGACCGTCTGGATGTGCATGCTGAAAACCTCCGGCGGCCGTTGACGCCGTATCGAGCGGGAGTTAGGGTAGCAAAGGTCTAGACCAAAGGTCCAGACCAGTTGAGCAGGAGAGGCATCATGCAGTTGCGACTTTCACGGAAGCTGATCGGAGTGGTGGCAGCCCTCCTGGTGATGACGGCGTGCGCGCCCCCCACCGGGACCGACACCACCGAACCCCCCGACACCACCCAAGCGGCGCCGGAGACCACCAGCCCCGGCACCGACACGACCGAACCTCCCACCGAGACCACCGAACCAGCCGCCGACGGAGGCACGCTGGTGGTGGGCCGCACCGGCGACATCGACAACCTCGACCCGCACCTGGCCACCGCCTTCCAGACCATCGACGCGCTGGAGCTGGTGTACGACACCCTCTTCGAGCTGGACGCCGGCCTGGAGATCCAGCCCGGGCTGGCCACCGACTGGGAGTACAGCGAGGACGGCACCGAGCTGACCCTGACCCTGAGGGAAGGAGTCACCTTCCACGACGGCGACGCCTTCACATCCGCCGACGTGCAGGCGTCCCTGGAGCGGATCCTCGACGAGGAGACCGGAGCAGTTGGGCGCAGCTTCATCGCCTCCATCGCCGAGATCACCACCCCCGACGACACCACCGTCGTGCTGGGGCTGTCGGAGCCCAACGCCACATTGCCGTCGGTGCTCACCCGGGTGAACACTTCCATCATGTCCGACGCTGCCATCGAGGCCGACACCGTCGGCACCGAGCCCAACGGAACCGGACCGTTCTCCTTCAATGACTGGGTGCAGGGACAGTCCGTCGAGCTGGACGCCAACCCCGACTACTGGGGTGGCGCCCCCGCCGTCGACGGGATCTCGATCCGGGTCCTCCCCGAAGAGACGTCGATGCTGGCGGCCCTCCAGGCGGGCGAGGTGCACCTGGGGGTCATGACCAACCCGGCCGTCATCGAGCAGGCCGCCGCCCCCCTGGCGGTGGAGCAGGCCCCGGCCCTCGGCTACTTCCCGTTCTTCCTCAACAGCTCCCGGGAGCCGCTCGACGTCAAGGAGGTGCGTCAGGCCATCGCCTGCGCAATCGATCGTGAGCAGCTGATCGAAGCGGCCCTGTTCGGCTTCGGGGTGGAGACCGGCCCCTACGTGGAGGGTCCCTTCGCCACCGACCCGTGGCAGGGCCTGCCCTGCGACGGGCCCGATCCCGACCTTTCCCGCCAGCTCCTCGAGGACGCCGGCTACGGCGACGGGATCTCCTTCGAGACGATCATCATCGGGGGCGAGAGCGAGGTGAACATCAACATCGGCCAGGCCCTCCAGGCTCAGCTGGCCGAAGTGGGCGTCGACCTGCAGCTCGAGCAACTCGAGACCAACGTGTACGTCGATCGCTGGCTGGAGGCGGATTTCGACTCGGCCCTGTCCGAGAACGGATCCGGTCCCGACCCCCACCACACCTACGTCCGTTACTTCACCTCCGACGCGGTGTTCCAGAACGTCGCCGGCTTCAACTCGCCGGAGCTGGACGCCCTGTTCGAGGAAGGCCGGACCACCACCGACCAGGACGCCCGGGTGCCGATCTACCAGGAGATCTCCGAGATCCTCCTCGACGAGTCGCCGTGGGTGTGGCTGTTCCGCGGGTTCCGTAACCAGGTCGTCTCCCCCGACCTGAGCGGATTCATCAGCCACCCCACCGGCTCGCTGAAGTCGCTGCGGGCGGCCACGCTCGGCTCCGGCTGAGCGCCTCCCGTCGGCGGTGGCGGATCGGGTAGGCATGGACAGGATCGCCGCGGTCCTGGAGACCGCCGTGGAGACCGGGGTGACCGCCGGAGCGGTCGCCCTGGTCCGCCACCGGGGAGAGGTGGCCTTCCACCAGGCCTTCGGCCTCGCCTCCGCAGAACCGGAGGCTCGGCCGATGACCGCGGGAACCGTCTTCGACCTGGCGTCGTTGACGAAGCCCCTGGTGGGAGCCACCGTGACGCTGGCGCTGGTCGACCGGGGTGTGATGTCGCTCGACGAGGAGATCACCCGATTCCTTCCCGAGCTGACGAGCCTGGCCGCCGCCGGTGTCACGTTCCGGCGTCTTCTGTCTCACACCTCCGGATTGTCCGGGTGGCGGCCGCTCTACGTCGAGGCCGACGACCGGGCCTCCGTCCTGGCCGCCGTCGACCGTCTCGGCCTGGCCACAGGCCCCGGCACCCGCTTCGAGTACTCCGACATCGGCTTCATGACCCTGGGTCTGGCTCTGGAACGGGCCGGGGACGGGCAACTGGACGAACTCGCCACCGCGCTGGTGTTCGAGCCGCTGGGCCTGGCCCACACGGGCTACCGCCCCCAGGGTCCGGGGGAATTCTTCGCCGTAACCGAGCGCGGCAACGCCTTCGAGCGTCGCATGGCGGAATGGGCCGGGCTCACCTTCGACGGTTGGCGCACCGACTTCCATCCCGGTGAGGTGAACGACGGCAACACCCATCACGGCCTCGGCGGCGTCAGCGCCCACGCCGGTCTCTTCTCGGACGCATACGATCTGGGGGTGCTCGGCGAGATGTGGCGCAACCAGGGAGAATGGGAGGGGCGACGGGTCCTGTCGCCCGCCGTCGTCGACCAGGCGACCTTCGATCAGGGATGGCGACGGGGTCTCGGCTGGCAGCTCATGAACCGGTCGGCTCCCGGACTCGACGAGCTCGCCCGCGCCGACGCCGGGTTCTTCCCTCCGGCTCGCTCCCCGTGGACGCCACGCCCGTCGGGTGAGCTCTTGTCGGAGACGGCCTTCGGGCACACCGGGTTCACCGGCACCTCCATCTGGATCGACCCCCACCGGGAGATGGTGGCGGTGCTGCTCACCAACGCAACCCACCCCCACGTCGACATAGACAAGCCCGTCAACTCCCTCCGTGCCCGCTTCCACAACACCGTCGTCGCTTCCCTGAGCTCGGCTCCATGAGGGGATATCTGCTGCGGCGGCTGGCCGAGGCGGTGGTGACACTCCTCGGAGTGGCGCTGCTGGTGTTCCTGCTCTTACGGGTGCTGCCCGGGGACGAGATCACCGCCCGGCTCGGCCTCGAGGCGGGGGCGCTGACGCCCACCCAGCGGGCGTCACTCGAGCAGTACTACGGACTCGACCGCCCGCTGGTGGTGCAGTTCTTCACCTGGCTGGGAAGTGTCCTGTCGGGCAACTTCGGAGTTTCGGTGACCAGCGGCCGACCCGTGTCGGTGCTGATCGCCAACGCCCTCCCGGTGACGATCGAGCTGGCGATCCTGTCGACCCTGATCGGGTCGGTGGTGGGAGTGGCGATCGGTGTGATGGCCGGCTCCAGCCCCAACACGCTGCGCGACACCGCCGGGCAGACCTTCGGCCTGCTCGGCCTGGGGATCCCCAACTTCGTGCTGGGTGCGTTCATCATCGCCGTGCTCGCCGCCCGCTTCGGATACTTCCCCTCCGCCGCCTCCTACGTGCACATCTGGGAGGCGCCTTTGATCAACCTCCAGCAGCAGCTCTACCCGGCGATCACTCTCGGGGTGGCGCTCGCCGCCACCGCCATGCGTACCACCCGCTCCGCCTTCCTGGAGGCAAGCGCCCAGGACTTCGCCCGCACCGCCCGCGGCAAGGGCCTCACCAACCGCCGGGTGCGGTACCGCCACATCCTCCACAACTCGCTCATCCCAGTCGTCACCATCGTCGGCATCCAGTTCGGCTACCTGCTGGGCGGGACGATCATCGTCGAGGAGATATTCGCCCTGCCCGGCATGGGCCGGCTGGTGCTCACGGGCCTCGCCCAACGCGAGTTCGCCGTGGTGCAGAGCACCGTGCTGGTGATCGCCGCCATGTTCGTGGTGGTCAACCTGGTGGTCGACCTGATCTACGCCCGCATCGATCCCCGGGTGAGGCTGACATGACCCAAACCCTCACCGCGCCCGAGGTGGCGGCGGCGCCACCGGAACGCGGCCGGAGGCGGATGCGCCAGCTGGTGCGCAACCCCAACGGGATGGTCGGACTGGTCATCGTCGCCCTGCTGGCGGTGGTCTCCCTGCTCGCCGTTCTGGGGATCACCCCCGCCTCCCCGCTGGCCCAGGACCCGGCGGCCCGGTTCGCGCCGCCCGGAGCCGAGCACTGGATGGGCACCGACCAGTTCGGCCGGGACATCACCTCCCGGGTCATGGCCGGGGTGCTGGCGTCGATGCGGGTTGCGGTCCTGGCGGTGGCGGCGGCGGCGCTGGTGGGGTCGGTGGCGGGGGTCGTCGCCGGGTACTTCGGTGGCTGGACCGACCGTCTCATCGGACGCGGCACCGACATGCTGTTCGCCTTCCCCGCCATCCTGTTGGCCCTGACCATCGTGGCGGCCCTGGGGCGAGGCTGGGTCAACACCGTGATCGCCATCGCCGTCGTCTACACCCCCATATTCGTTCGGGTGGCGCGGGGCCCGGTGCTCACCGTGCGCGAATCCGACTTCGTCAAAGCCGGGCGGGTGCTCGGCTTCGGGCCGGGCCGGCTGCTGTTCCGCCACGTCCTGCCCAACGTGACCGCCCCCATCATCATCCAGATCGCCCTGGCCCTGTCGTGGGCGATCCTCACCGAGTCCAGCCTCAGCTTCCTCGGTCTCGGCACCCAGCCGCCGGAGCCGTCCCTGGGGCTGATGGTGAGCGACGCCCGCACCCTGTTCGCCCGGGGGTGGTGGCAGATGGTGGCCCCGGCCGGGGCAATCGTGGTGGCGGTGGTGGGTCTCAACCTGCTGGGCGACGGCCTGCGCGACGTGCTCGACCCGACCCGATCCCGACAGGACTGACCTCCATGGACCTCTCCCATCTCCTCACCGAGCAGCACCGCCCAGAGCTGTCCGACCTCGACCTGCGGGCAACCGCCGAGCTGGTGGAGCTGATGTCGGCCGACCAGGGCCAGGCTCTCGACGCCGTGGCGGCCGTCGCCCCCGCCATCACCGCCGCCATCGACGCCGTCGTCGGCCAGCTCACCCGCGGCGGCCGCCTCATCTACGTGGGAGCGGGAACCGCGGGCCGTCTCGGTCTCCTCGACGCCGCCGAATGTCCCCCGACGTTCACCACCGACCGTGTTGTCGGGGTGATGGCGGGCGGACCGGACGCCTTCCTGGTGTCCCGGGAGGCGGTGGAGGACGACGCCGCCGCCGGGGCCGCCGACATGGACTCGATCGACGTGAGCGAGCTGGATGCGGTGGTGGGCCTGGCCGCCTCCGGCCGCACCCCCTACACCATCGGCGCCGTCAAGAGGGCGAGCGAGCGGGGCGCCGTCACCGTCGGGGTGGCTTCCAACCCCGACTCCGAGCTGAGCCGCCACGTCGACCATCCCATCGAGGCGGTGGTGGGCCCGGAGGTGATCGCCGGGTCCACCCGGCTCAAGAGCGGCACCGCCCAGAAGGTGATCCTCAACATGATCTCCACCATCTCCATGGTGCGGTCGGGCAAGACCTTCGGGAACCTGATGGTCGACCTGCGGGCCACCAATCAGAAGCTGCGGGACCGGGCGAGACGCATCGTGGTCCAGGCCACGGGCGTGGAGGCGGATACGGCCGAGTCGGCCCTCGTGCAGGCCGACGGCGACGTCAAGGTGGCGGTGCTGATGCTCCTGACCGGCGACGACGCCGAGGGAGCCCGGCGGCGCCTCGACGCCCACGACGGGCATGTACGAAGCGCACTGGAGGAGACCCGATGAGCGCGATGACGGTGGTGGGAATGATCTCGGGAACGTCGATGGACGGGATCGACGTCGCCGCCGCCCGGCTCCGGCTCGAAGGCGACACGGTGGAGCTCCAGCCACAGGGCGCGATCTCTGTGCCCTACGACCAGGACCTCCAGAGCCAACTGGCCGGGGCGCTGCCGCCGGCCGCCACGACCGCCGAGACGGTGTGTCGCCTCGACAACGAGGTGGGCCGGGCGTTCGCAGCGGCCGCGGCGCGGGCCGTGGCCGAGCTGGCTCCCGCCGCCGACCTGGTCGTCTCCGCCGGCCAGACCCTGTTCCACTGGGTGGAGGACGGACAGGTGCTCGGAACGCTCCAGATCGGCCAGCCGGCGTGGATCGCCGAGCAGACCGGGCTTCCGGTCGTGGCCGACCTGCGGGTAGCCGACGTCGCCGCCGGCGGTCACGGAGCCCCCCTGGCCGGGCTGTTCGACGTGTTGCTGCTGGCAGGGACCGACAGGGTGCAGGCGTCGCTCAACCTGGGGGGCATCTCCAACATCACCGTGGTGGGTCCCGAATCGGAGCCCTTCGCCTACGACGTCGGGCCCGCCAACGCCCTCATCGACGCCGCTGTCACCCACATCACCTCCGGTGCTGCCACCTTCGACGAGGACGGAGCCATCGCAGCGCGGGGGCAGGTCCATGGGAAGCTCCTGGAGCAGCTCTTGGACGAGCCCTACTACCGGCTCCCCCCTCCCAAGACGACCGGCAAGGAGCTGTTCCATCTTCCCTACCTGCTGGAGGCCGCCGAGGACGTTGGAGACGTGGCCGACGACGACCTGGTTGCCACCGCCACCGCTCTCACCGCAGAGACCGTCGCCGACGCCTGCCGCGCGCACGGGGTCGAGGAGGTGGTGGCGGCCGGCGGCGGCGTCGACAATCCCACCCTGATGAGGATGCTGGCCGATCGGCTTCCCGGTGTTCCCATCCGGCCCATCGACGACTACGGCGTGCCCGCCGCCGCCAAGGAGTCGTATTTCATCGCCCTGATCGGTTTTCTCTCCGTCCACGGGGTGGCGGGCAACCTGCCCTCGGCGACCGGCGCCTCCCACCCCGTCGTCATGGGGGCGCTGCTGCCGGGGCGGGGAGGTTTCGCCCTTCCCGAGACGTCGGAAACCAGCCCCCAGAGGCTCATCATCATCGACGAGGGTGCACCGTGACCGGGCCCGTCCTGTCGGTACGCGACCTCACCACCGTCCTGCACCTATCCGACGGCCCGGCCGAGGTGGTGCGGGGCGTCGACTTCGACGTGTTCGCCGGGGAGACGGTGGCACTGGTGGGGGAGTCGGGATGCGGGAAGTCGATGACGATGCTGTCGGTGATGGGCCTCCATCCCCAGCCACCGGCCGAGGTGGTGAAGGGCCGGGTCGAGCTGGAGGGCTCCGACCTCTTGGAGATGCCGGAGGAGCGGAGGCGGATGATCCGCGGCGCCGAGCTGGCGATGGTCTACCAGGACCCGATGACGTCACTGAACCCGCTGATGCGCATCGGCGATCAGATCGGAGAGGTTCTGGTCGCCCACGGCCGGTCACGGCGGGAAGCCAGGCAGCGGACCCTGGAGGTGCTGGAGGAGGTGGGTATTCCCTTGCCGCAGCGGGCCGTCGACGCCTATCCCCACGAGTTCTCCGGGGGGATGCGCCAGCGGGTCGTGATCGCCATGGCTCTGGCGCTGCGGCCGAAGGTGCTCATCGCCGACGAGCCCACCACCGCCCTCGACGTCACCATCCAACAACAGATCATCTCGCTGGTGAGGGGCCTCCAACGGGAAATGGGCATGGCGGTGATGTGGATAACCCACGACCTGGGGGTGGTGGCCCGGGTGGCGGAGCGGATCCTGGTGATGTACGGCGGCCACATCGTCGAGTCCGGGTCCACCCGGCAGGTCTTCCGCCGCCCCGAGCACCCCTACACCGCCGGCCTCCTCGACGCTGTCCCGCCGGTTCGGGGTGGGGAGCGCCCACCGCTGCGTCAGATCCCCGGAACCCCGCCCGACCCGGCCCGCCAGCCCACCGGGTGCCCGTTCCATCCCCGCTGCCCCAACGCGGTGGAGCGATGCCGCGAGCTGATGCCACCGTTGACGGTACGCACCGAGGGGACCCACGACCGCCAGGAGGCCGCCTGTTGGGTTCCGCCGCCGGAGTGGGTGGCATGAGCGAGCCGATACTGCACGCCCGGGACCTGGTCCGCGTCTACCCGGTGCGGGGCACCCGTCAGACGCTGACGGCGGTGTCCGGCGTGTCTCTCGACCTGCACCGCGGCGAGACACTGGGGATCGTGGGGGAGTCGGGGTGCGGCAAGTCGACCCTGGCGAGGCTGCTGGTGCGGCTGGAGGAGCCGACATCGGGGCGGATCGAGCTGGACGGCGAGGACATCACCCACCTGTCGGGCTCCGACCTGCGTACCGTCCGGCGCCGCATCCAGCTGGTGTTCCAGGATCCGTATGCCTCGCTCAACCCGCGTCAGACGGTAGGCCGCACCCTCGAGGAGGTCATCGAGGTGCACCAGCTCCGATCCCGTCCCCAGTGGAGAGGGCGCGTTGGGGAGCTGCTGGACATGGTGGGCCTGTCCCCTGCCTTCGCCGGGCGATATCCCCATCAGCTCTCGGGGGGTCAGCGGCAGCGGGTGGGGATCGCCCGGGCGCTGGCGGTGGAGCCGGAGGTGCTGGTTCTCGACGAGCCCGTGTCGGCGTTGGACGTGTCCGTTCGTTCCGGGGTGATGAACCTGTTGGGACGCCTCCGTGACGAGCTCGACGTCGCCTATCTGTTCATCTCCCACGACCTGGGAATGGTCCGTCACATCTCCGACCGGATCTCGGTCATGTATCTGGGCAGGATCGTCGAGAGCGGACCGTGGAAGGAGGTGAGCGACCGTCCTCTCCATCCCTACACGTCGGCGCTGCAGCAGGCGGTCCCGGTGGCCGATCCCGACGTGGAGGCCGACCGTCAGGTCGACGGGGTCGTCGGTGAGGTGCCGGATCCGGCCGACCCGCCGTCCGGATGCGCCTTCCATCCCCGCTGCCCGCTCGCCGAGGAGCAGTGCCGGCGTGTCACACCGTTGCTTGCGCCGCTGTCTGGTGATCACGGCGCCGCCTGCCATGTCGCCGCCCGGGATGTGGGCCGGCCGGAGGCGACCCACCCCGCCGGCGATCGCCAGGCAGTCGGATAGGGGGCTCCGTCCGTGGAGTCTCCTCCGGGGCCCTCACGCAGGGCGTCGTCGAGTGAGCGTCGAAGTTTGGGTCGTGGCCACCGCTTACGGTGGGCTGGAACCCTGGGTTGCCTTGCCGTGTCGTCGGCG